>CAZRIQ010000324.1:0-3523 GCA_964600175.1 uncultured Melioribacter sp.
AGTCAGGATATAATTATCCAATCCGATATATATTTTCCCGCCGATATAATTGTGTTTTATAGAATTGGACATCAGATTACCGAAAAGGATATCCAATAAATCATTATTCATTTCGACTTGGCAATCGGATTTAATGTTAGAATTGAGATCAATATTCTTAGATTGGCTAATATCTATAAAATCATCTATTGTTTTTTCAAGTTTTTCCCCAAGCAGAATTTTGTGCGAAGGAAATAAATCTTTCGTTTCTAATTTCGAGAGAAGCACAAGAGATCTATTTAGTTTATCCAATCTGTCTATATTATTATAAATCGATTTAAGATTAGCGCTTACTTCAGAACTAGCAAATTCTCCTTGTAAAAGAAGTTCTATTTTACTTTTAATTACCGCAACCGGAGTTTGCAGTTCATGGCTCAAATCCTCCGTAAACTCTTTTAATAACCGATATTCTTTTATTGCTTTTCCGGAAAGATTAGATAGAGCACTATTCAATTCTGAAAATTCGTTTATGTCAGATTTTTCTAAAACCAAAGGATTATCCTTTTGTAGAGAAAAATCTTCCAGTCTCTTTAAATTATCGTAAAACGGTTTAAATATTTTTTTCGCGGTGCTTCTATTAACAAAAAATAATACTAACAGAAGCAATGTAAGAATAACAATCAGAATTATTAAAATTGAAGAGAATAAATCTTCCTTTTCAACCAAAGAAGTTCGGACAATTATTTTGTGGTTGACATTTTTTATTTTTTTATAGACTACGTATTGACGATAAGATATATACTCCCTTTCCGACGCGGAATAGATATTTGTATCGCTGAATGAAGGTTTTACTAAATTTTCATCGGATATTTTCTTTATTTCGATTAAAGGAGAATATTCAACATTAATTCCCTTTCTTAATTTGTTAATAACTTCTTGACTTGTATCTTTGAGCTGTCCATTTGTGCTATCGGAAATAACCCAATTAATGGTAAAATAAATTGCAAATAATCCAATGATAAAAAGAATTGCTGTATTTAATATGTGGTAAGACGATATTTTATTAAGAAGTTTCATCTTTCAGAAAATTTATATCCAATGCCATAAATAGATTTGATATATTCATTAGGCTCGGAATCTTTAATCTTTTTCCTGAGATTTTTCACATGGGTATAAACAAAATCGAAATTATCGAATGCACTGGAATTATCTCCCCAGACATGCTCAACAATTGCTTCTTTGGTCAACACTCTTTCTTTGTTACTTATAAAAAACAATAACAGATCGAATTCTCTCCGTGTCAATTCTACAGGGACATCTCTTATACAAAGTAATCTTTTGTCAACGTCGATTTTCATCTCACCAATTATTATTTCGCTTCCCCCGTCAAAAAATTTTCTTCGTAAAACAGATTTAATTCTGGCATTCAATTCGGCTAAGTGAAATGGTTTGGTGATATAATCGTCTGCGCCGATATTAAGTCCCCGCACTTTGTCTGTTAAAGATTCTTTTGCAGAAATAATAATTATACCACACTGCTTGTTTACTTTTTTAAGCAGCTCAACTAAGTTTAATCCGTCTCCGTCCGGCAGCATTAAATCAACCAATGCGCAGTCGTATTCATAAAGATTGATTTTTTCTTCCGCCTCAATATATCTGTTGGCAACATCAAAAATATAGTTATCCTCCTTAAGGAAAGAAACTATTGAATTAGCTAAATCCTTTTCGTCTTCTATAATCAAGATTTTCATACAATGATAAAATAATAAATGAATCTGTTGGAAATTAGAAGTTTTGAAATAAAAAACCCTCAATAACTTGAGGGTCTTTTTGAATCTTCTTAGAAGAAGAATCAAGCAGAAAAATTTTCTGCCGTTTATCGGGCTCTTAAAATATCATCTATTTTTACCAGTTCTTCCTTAGTAAATTCCAAATTATTAATAACTGCAACATTTTCCTCGACTTGCTTTACACTGCTGGCACCAATCAGAACAGAAGTCATAACTTTGTAGCGAAGATTCCAAGCAAGTGCCAAATTGTTTGTCCTCTTTGCTCGGCAATCTTCTCAAGAGCTTTTACCTTATTAATTTTTTCTTCTGTTACTTCGTCTTTTTGTAAAAAGCCATGCTTTTTTGCTGCTCGGGAATTTTTCGGAATCCCCTTAAAATATTTTTTCGTCAACAATCCTTGGGCTAACGGTGAAAACGAAATGCAACCTATACCGAAATCCCAGAGAGTCGACAACAGACTTTCTTCAACCCAACGGACAAACATGTTGTATTTCGGCTGATGTATTAATAGCGGTGTGCGAAGTTTTTTCAATATGGAATATGCTTCACGTGTTTGTTCATCGTCGTAGTTGGATATTCCGATATAAAGCGCTTTCCCCTGCCGAACAATTAAATCGAGGGCAGACATGGTTTCTTCCAAAGGAGTTTTGGGATCGGGACAATGATGATAAAATATATCGACATAATCTAATCGAAGTCTCTTTAAGCTTTGATCCAAACTCGAGACCAAATATTTTTTTGAACCCCATTCACCGTAAGGTCCATCCCACATTTTATAACCGGCTTTTGTGGAAATAATCATTTCATCACGGTAAGAACGTAAATCCCTATTCAGAATTTTCCCAAAGTTTGTTTCGGTACTGCCCGGAGGGGGTCCGTAATTGTTGGCAAGATCGAAGTGGGTTATGCCAAGGTCAAACGATCTAAAAATAATTTGCCTTGTGGTTTGAAAATTATCGACATTACCGAAGTTATGCCACAAGCCCAACGAAACAGCAGGAAGCAGCAATCCACTTCTGCCGCAACGATTGTAAACCATGTCGTTGTATCGTTTTTTACTTACAGTTACTTTATTCATATTGTCTGCTCCATATTAAGGATTTCTTCTTACCCTTTATACTTTCTGATGTTACGCCATGCAAAATAATCAAACCTACAAAAAGATTAAAGATGCCGTCTCCTTTGAGCTAATAATTTTTCCGATCCCAACCTTAAAGAATCTCAATACTTAATATAACCAATGCTTTCGGTTATCCGTCTAAAGTAACGATACAAAATTGACTGTGATTAAATTTAATGAACGACAAACTTGAAGATATAATTATTGAAACTAGAGACTATGCCTCTCTTCCTTTACAGTTTGAAATCGATGTCAAAAAATATGTAGATGACTTTGTAAATATTTGGGAAGAGAGCAGCGAACTACTGCCGGAACTTAGTGCAGTTTATAATATGGAAGATAAAGTCGCACGCGAAAATATACTTGAACAGTTGATAAATTCATTAGATCAGAAAAAAAAGAAAAAGTCATATCACAAAATCCTAATGAGAAATAACAATACCTCTTTGTTTAAAGACTTAAGAAAATTCTTCAAACACGCGCTCGATTTTCCCGACACGCAAATCGATATAATTCTATCTGATGAATTTATCGAAGCAACAAAACAGTTCGTGAAATTGGCAAGGGCTTTCGATCCTCGAGTCAGTAACGAAGACATTTTTACGGCGTGCCGGAATGCATGGGTAATGAATGG
>CAZRIQ010000325.1:0-3520 GCA_964600175.1 uncultured Melioribacter sp.
TTATTTCTCCAATTCTATTACAGCAGTATCATGAAATTAAGAAGCTCATTACATCGTAATCCAATTTTATACGATTATTAATTAAATAAATGCAAAGGATACTGTCCCCTCCCCGGGAGGGGACAACTTTCTTTTTATTTTAATCAGAAAGTCTAAACTATACTCGTATCAAAATTTTCCAAAGAATCTTTTATTGATTTAATAAACCTGCCGCCGAGCATTCCGTCAACCAATCGATGATCATGACTCAGAGATAAATACATCATCGGTTTAACGGCTATTGTTTCCATACCGTCGACTTCCACTACAACCGGTTTTTTTGTTACTGCCCCAATTCCAAGAATTCCGACTTCGGGTTGGTTGATTATAGGCGTACCGAATAATGAACCAAACACGCCGTAATTTGTAATTGTGAAAGTTCCGTCCATTACATCTTCCGGCAATAGCTTTTTATTTCTCGATTTAAAACCCAACTCAGAAATTGCTTTCGCCAATCCTCTTACACTTTTCTCATCGGCATTTCTAATATTCGGGACTATCAAACCGTTCGGCTCGACGGCAACGGCAATTCCGAGATTAATATATTTTTTCACGACGATATTATTTCCATCCAAAGAGGCATTTAAATACGGGAATTCCTTCAGCGCTCTAATTACTGCATAGGAAATGAAAGGCATGTAAGTAAGCTTGATCCCCTCGTTTTTCAAAAACGCATCTCTATTTTGAAGGATGTAATTATGAACTTTCGTCATATCGACTTCTATAACCGCAGTTACATGTACGGAAGTATTGCGGCTGTTAACCATGTGATACATAATTCTCTGTCGGATGTTATCCATTGGTATTATCTGAACACCCTTGCCCGCTTCAAACTTAGGCTGTTCAATATCCTTAACCGGGATTGATTCTTCCATTTCGCCTTGTTCCGGCTTTGAAACAACCGGTTGTGTCGTTCCTTTCTTCTTATTTTCGATGTAAGCAAGAACATCTTTCTTAGTAATTCTTCCTTCGATTCCGCTTCCCTTGATGTTTTCAAGTTCGTCGAAACCGATTCCTTCGGTTCTTGCAATGCTCATTACAAGCGGAGAGAAAAATTTGTTGGATGTACGATTAGCTGGTTGACTCTTAGGTTCACTCCAAGTTTCAGGTGCTCGATCAACTGGTTTTGTTTCTTGCTCTTTCTTCTTTGGTTTTACAATTCCGCCGCTCGTTGAAATTCTGGCTATTGTTTTTCCAACTTCCACAGTTTCATTTTCATTAAAAAGAATTTCCGCTAGTGTACCTTCAACAGAAGACGGTACTTCGGTATCGACTTTATCCGTGCTTATTTCAAATAATGTTTCATCCTGTTGGACCTTTTCACCAACCTTTTTATGCCATTTGATTATTGTTCCTTCCATAACGGACTCGCCCATCTTAGGCATTACAACATCAATCAATTCGCCGCCGACCTGGGTTGTAGACGGAACTTCCTCAACTTCTTCTTTTTTGACTTCAACCGATGCAGCTTCGCCGTTCGTTTCAATAACTGCTACAACGGTTCCGACTTCAACAGTGTCTTGCTCGAATACTTTAACGTCCGCAAGAACACCGTCTTCCGGGCTTGGGATTTCCGTATCAACTTTATCTGTACTTATCTCGAATAGAATCTCATCCTTTTTAACCTTCTCTCCCTTTTTCTTATGCCACTTAATAAGTGTGCCTTCGCTAATACTTTCACCCATTTTCGGCATTACTATATCAACCTTCATCTATTATTCTCCGTTCTAAAAACTTTTTATCGATCTAATACTGCAGCAAGTCTTTTAATTCATCATAAATTCTGTTTCGCGTCGGCAAAATATAATTTTCGAAATTTGGATGATACGGTATCGGTGTATCCTTTGCAGCAATTCGTTTTACCGGACCGTCCAACAATTCAAAACAATTTGATGAAATTCGCGCTGCAATCTCGGCACCGAATCCGGCACTCAATGTATCTTCATGAACAATTACTACTTTACCGGTTTTCTTTATCGATCTGTAAATCGTTTCTTCATCGAGCGGTGCAATAGTTCTGATGTCGATTACTTCAATGAAATGTCCTTCTTCTTCCAATCTCTTAACAGCAAAATTAGTTTCGTGAACCATTGCCCCGTAAGTTACAACCGTGAGATCATTTCCTTCTTTAATAACATTTGCTTTGCCAAACGGAATAAGATAGTCGGCATCCGGTTCCGGTTTGGTTGCATAACTCTGACGGTACAATCCTTTATGCTCAAGAAAAAGTACAGGGTCGTTCAACCGAAGTGCGGTTTTCAACAAACCCTTAGCGTCCGCAGCATTGGATGGATAGGCTATCAACAGTCCCGGCATGTGTGCAAAAAATCCTTCTATGTTTTGACTGTGATAAAGTCCGCCGTGAATATAACCACCGACAGCCACGCGAATTACAACAGGAGCTTCAAAAAGATTATTTGAACGATATCGGTACATCACCAGTTCGTTTCTCATTTGCATGAACGCAGGCCAAATGTAATCCCCAAACTGAATCTCGACACACGGTTTCAAACCTGTCAACGCCATACCGATTGCTACTCCCATAATGCTTGCTTCTGCAAGCGGTGAGTTGAAAACACGTTTATCGCCAAACTGTGTAGACAAACCTTTAGTAGCAGTAAAAACTCCGCCTTTTCCATCAGCAACATCTTCACCGAATACATAAATTTTTTCGTTTCGTTCCATTTCTTCTTTCAGCGCATGGTTCACCGCATCGACCATAACAATAGGTTTACCTTCACTCTTTTTCTTTTCGTATTCCAAACGATCTTTTTTACCGGATTCATCCAGAACATATTGCACTGCATTTTCCGGTTTAGGATCGGGCTGCTTTAATGCCCATTCCGCCGATTCATTTATGTGGTTATTAATTTCCTTCTTAAATTCTTCATAAGCCAATTCTGTTAGAATTTCCTTTTTGATTAAGAAGTCTACAAACTTTTCAACCGGATCATTCTTCAAATCGTCGTGAAGTGATTCCTTCGGGCGATACTTTTTCTGATCGTCCGATGAAGAATGAGACATAAGTCTCACGGTGTGCGCTTGAATTAAAGCCGGTCCTCTTCCTTGTCTTGCATATTTGAAAGCGGACTGTGCTATTGCATTAACCGCAAGATAATCTGTACCATCGACGTCCAGCCGCAATAAATTTTCATAACCCTTCATCATCTCGGTGATGGATGCATTCTTTCCAGCTGTTTGATTTTCAACCGGGACCGAGATTGCCCATTTGTTATTTTGGATAACAAAAATTACCGGGATTTTATCTCTGCTTGCCCAATTAACCGCTTCATGGAATTCGCCTTCACTCGTTGCGCCTTCGCCGCTGCTTACGTATACAACACCGCCGGTACCTTTCTTAACCTGCGCTAGTGCTGTTCCCACAGCTTGAAGATATTGTGTACCTGTTGGGCTTGACTGAGTAGGCACGTTCAATTCACGCGAAGACCAATGACACGGCATTTGACGGGCACCGCACAAC
>CAZRIQ010000326.1:0-3511 GCA_964600175.1 uncultured Melioribacter sp.
GGAATTTGCAGCAAGTTTTTTCTCTTTAGACGAAAAGTATCGTATTCACCAAATCATAAAAGAGTAAAATCATCACGTGCCCCGCCGCAGTTGCTGTTATCTCTATAACCGAGTTCATGCTTAACAAATTATTTAAACTTGATAGCAAGGGTTTACCGTCATTGCTATATTTTAGGAGAAACAGTAATGAAAAAAATATTCTTATTTTTTTTTGTTTTTGGTTGTACTATGGAGCTAATCTCCCAACCAAAAAGTCCTCAAGTGGAAGGATACGTATTTTCAGAAAACACACCCTTAGCCGGGGCAAATATAATTGTGGAAGGAACAACAATTGGAACAATAACAAACAAAGATGGTTATTATCTACTGACAAACTTGCCGAGAGGCAATTTTACTTTGAAAGCATCGTTTATTGGATATAAATCGCAGACAGTTGAGATTAAATTAAGAGGGCAACATATTTCCAAAATAAATTTTGATCTTGAAGAAGATATATTAAATTTGGAACATCTTGTGGTTACCGGTACAAGAACCAGACATTACATTAAAGATGTACCGGTGCGTACGGAAGTAATAACAATGAAGGAAATAGAAAATAAAAACGCATGTAATCTTTATCAGGCATTGGAAGGAATGCCAGGAGTAAGGGTTGAACAACAATGCCAATATTGCAATTTCTCAATGGTTAGAATGCAAGGGCTCGGAGCTGAGCACACGCAGATACTAATTAACGGACAACCAATATATTCAGGCCTAGCAGGTGTATATGGGCTACAACAAATGAGTACGGTTGATATATCTCAAATAGAAGTTGTTAAAGGAGCCGGCTCAGCTTTATACGGAAGCAGTGCTGTTGCCGGTGCAATAAACATCATAACCAAAGAACCATCTTTTAAACCGTCCACTAATATAGATGTTCAATTTGGGACTTATAATACAAATAAGTACAATATCTCATCTTCTATGAGAAATGAAAAAGGCAACATTGGGCTGAATATTTTTACTCAAAAGTTAACTGGAGGTGCTATCGATAAAACAGGCCCAGGGTTTACCAGGAATGAAGTAAAGAAAAAAGATGGCATTTCGGACAGAGTTGCAACCGACCTAATAAATGCAGGTTTCGGCTTGTTTATCAATAATGCACTTCTCGATGATGATAAGTTTATAATAAGAGGTAAAGCAATATTTGAAAAAAGACAAGGCGGAACAATGACCAACGATTATTTCAAAAATCCATTTACCGATGGCACAGAAAGCATTGCTACCAATCGCTACGAGACCCAACTTAATTATGACAAAATAATCGGACCGGATTGCAAGATGAATTTTTCCATGGCATATGTGAACCACAATCGGGAAGCTACAAATGATACATACTTGAATGATTATATGGCCACTCACAATGACAGTGTACCCGATGTTCGAAATATGAGACCTTATCTTGCTAAAGAGAATTCATTAACATCAACATTAACTTTTAGTACAACGCTTAATAATCACAACTTACTTATCGGCTTGCAAGGTTTTTACGACAAGTTTGAAGAATCGGGGATGTATGTTGTGGTTGATCCCGGAAGCAACTATCTTGGAAAATACTACAAATCAATCGGGAATAAATCCGCAAGAGAATTTGGAGTTTTTTTACAAGATGAATGGTCTATTACGGAAAAATTAATACTCGTTCCCGGAGTTAGAATTGACAAACATCATTCGAGCGAAGAATACACATCCGACCGTCAAGTTTTTGAATCAGCCTTTCCTAAAACCAATTTTAATGAAACCAGTGTCAACCCAAGATTAGCAATAAAATATAAAATATCAGAAAAGTTTACTTTAAGAGCTAATGCAGGCACCGGTTTTCGTGCGCCTTATGGCTTCTCCGAGGACATGCATCTTTGCAGCGGTTCGCCGCGTGTATGGAAACCGTCTGACCTTAAGCCTGAAACGTCTATAAGTTATAATTTTTCAACAGACTATTATGGTGAATACATTAGAATAAGCACAAATATTTTTCATACCGATTTGAAAAATAAAATTGGATTCGTAAAAGCTGATTCCAACGTTGCTGCATTTGGATATGATTATCAATGGAGAAATATTGATGATGCTTTTGTTCAGGGTATCGAATTATCTCTTCAGGTAAATCCTGTAAAAAATCTTGATATAGGAATCGATGCTGCCTACAATCAAGGTGAATATAAAAATGCCAGAGAAAACTGGATAGGAACTAAATATGAAAGCAATAGCAAAAATATTCCAAGGTTCCCTACCACAACTGGAAATTTGAGAATTGAATACAGCCCACAAGATTGGAGTTTCAGTCTGAACGGTAATTTTCAAAGTAATATGTATATTGACTATTATAGCGAGGACCCTAGATTCGAATCGAAAATAAAGAAAACCGATCCTTTTATGATTTTCAATGCCCGTGTTTCCAAAAAATTAAATAACTTCAAAATCTATGGTGGTGTAGAAAATATATTCAACTATATACAAGACGAAAGACATTTAGATGATGCCGCTTTTATGTATGCCCCCGTTTACGGAACAATGTTTTATGGCGGAATATCAATTGAAATTAAGCATTAATTACAGGTCCATGAAACAAGCAGACTAAAATTTCTTTTGCTGGTTTGAAGATTTTTAACTAACCATGAAAGAATTTATTTTTAGCAGATAAATTTCATAAATGCATGTGAATCTATATTAAGTCACGTGCATCTTATTTAAAAACAAATTTGAGTTTTGTGATGAAGATCGGGAATGTAATACTCCGTAACAGTTTTTTTATGAGTGCCGTTAAAACCGGATACGGAGATAGCGAAGGAAATATCACAGAAAGACATCTTGCATTTTGGGATAAACGATCTAAACATGTTGCAGCAGTTATTTTTGAACCCTTCTTTATTGATAGACGTGTGCGTGAGCTTCCAACTCAAATCGGAATAGAAAACGATGATAAAATTGAAGGGCACAAACGGTTAATTAAAACCGTTCATAGAAACGGAGCTAAAGCCGTTGCGCATATTAATCATCCCGGAAGAATGGCAAATCCAAAATTACCCGGCAACATTTATCTTTCTGCTTCCGATATTAAATGTCCAAACGGCGGACAAAAGCCAACTGCCCTTTCTCTTGACGAAATAAAAACTGTTCAGAGTCAATATATTGATGCCGCAATACGGGCGAAAAAAGCCGGTTATGATTTGGTTGAATTACAATTTGGTTTGGGATATTTAATCGCACAGTTTTTATCCCCTCTTACAAACAAACGAAACGATGAATTCGGTGTTAGTTTTGAGAACCGTTTCCGATTTGGTTTAGAAATTCTTCGAGGAATAAAATCGAAAGTTAATTTGCCTGTCATTATTAGAATCAGCGGCGACGAAAAATTTGTCGGAGGATTAACAATTGATGATTCTATTCAAATAGTAAAAATTCTTGAAAAAGAAAATGCTGCTGCTATTCACGTTACATCCGGCAATGTTTGCGAAAGCCCTGCATGGTATTA
>CAZRIQ010000327.1:0-2282 GCA_964600175.1 uncultured Melioribacter sp.
AATACTGAACTTAAAAATGATAATAAGAGAATTAATGTCTAACCTCAATTGTGATTTTTTTAACGAACTATTGGCAGCGTAATGAAAAAAATCCAGATACTGCTTATCGAAGATAATAGACTTCTGCGTGAAGGCATCGCTTCTATGCTTAAAAAGCAGTCCGATATACATGTTGTTGCTACCGTTGGCAATGGCGAAAACATTTTAGCTCTTATCGGTAAGCTAAAACCAAACATAGTACTTCTCGATCTCGGTTTACGAAGCCAGAACAGTTTGCAAGTTGTAAAATTAATTAAGAAAGATTTTCAGGAAACCAAAATAATAGTAATGGATCTTATACCCCTTCAGGCAGATGTTTTCGAATTTGTCCAGGCCGGGGTATCGGGGTTCATTCTTAAAGATGCAAACATTGACGAATTTTTTAACACTATCCGGTCGGTTTACCGGGGCTCCCAGGTTTTACCCCCGCATTTAACCGGATCGCTTTTTTCTCAAATAGTTGAACATGCAATTAACGGGTCTAAGCCTTCTGCAATCGTTGAATCGGTTCGTATGACAAAACGCGAACGGCAAGTGATTGAATTAATTGCGGATGGTTCCAGCAATAAAGAGATTGCGCAAAAACTTCATCTCTCAACTTACACAGTAAAAAGTCACGTCCATAATATTCTTGAAAAACTGGCGCTTCATACTCGTGTGCAGATTGCAAATCACGCCCATCTTACCGACGCTTACAATTCCGCAATTGATACTACTTCCTTAACCGGCGAGTAATTTGTTTTCATAACAATGCCGAAAATTAGTCCAAAAGGTGTAGTTCCTTTTTCATCCTTTCGCTCGATAGTTTTCCACAACCCGTAAGCATATATTTTATCTGCAAGCATTATTCAATTACAAATATGACTCGTAAAATTTATAAAACAGGAGAATCATTATGAAAAAGCTAAATGCAATATTCTTAGTTCTAATTTTTGCTGTATCACTTTTTATTTGTAGTTGTAGTGCAAGCGGACAAGTGTCGACTAAACAACAAAATACTGTCAAATCAGTAAAATGATAAAGCCGTTAAAAATGATGTTAAAAAAATGACTTGATAGTTTTTAATATGTCGACTAATTGTGAAAAGGATTCACAAGTAAAAAAATCATTTTTGCCAGAAAATTGTTAATTCCTTTTTCATCCTTTGGCTTATTGACTATTTCCTCATAACTGGCAAAAATAAACAGTATTAAAATTTATGAATCCCTTATGCATTAAGAGACTGATTTTTGGGGGAATGAATATTATTGCAAAGATGTTAAAAATAAACGACGGAGGATTCAGATGTCGAATGAAGTAAAAGAAATGGGAAAGGGTATGTTATTCGGAATTGTTGCCGTTGCCGCTATTGGGTCAATCATCGCGCTTTTATCGGATCCGAAGTTTGGTAAAAAATTAACCTTGCGCAGAACTCAAGGCACATCAAAAATTTCGGATATTTCGCAAGATGCATTTTTGTTCATTTGAAAGAATATTATCCTGTATGGTTATTCTAATACAAAAAATGTGCGGCTCAATCACTTTTCGCTAAAGTACTGGAACTAATTATTTCAACCAACTTATTCTGTAATAACACGCCTTCATAACATCCTTGAAAAATTGACGCTTAATACGCGCGTTCAGATTGCAAATCACGCCCATCTTACCGATGCTTACAATTCCACACTTGATACTACTTCCTTAACCGGCGAGTAATTTGTTTTCATAACAATGCCGGGAATTAGTCCAAAAGGTGTAGTTCCTTTTTCATCCTTTAAGGCGATTGTTGTGCATAATAGTTATTTGTACTATTGTCCGAAGAAATTATTAACACACTGTAATCTTTGCTAAAGTTACGCAAAAACTGAAATATGTAATGCTGAACTTATTTTCAGCATTTTAAAACAACATAATAAGAGATTCCGAAACAAGACTGCACTAGTGCCACGTCGGTGTTAGAAATGAGAGAATCAATATTTTGTTTAACCTCAAACATTAATTGAATGAAGAGTGAAAATATTTTAGGTAAAAATCTTATGAAAAAAAACATACTAAAATTTCAGCGAAAAACACTTCCTAAATCACCAACCAGTATTCAAGGATTAGATGAAATCACCGGCGGAGGTTTACCGAAAGGCAGATCGACGCTTGTATGCGGAGGCGCGGGTTGCGGAAAGACACTCTTTGCGATGGAATTTCTTGTCCGAGGCGCAACACTTTATAATGAACCCGGAGTGTTTATTTCATTCGAGGAAACCGAAAAA
>CAZRIQ010000327.1:2292-3508 GCA_964600175.1 uncultured Melioribacter sp.
GTTGCTTCGTTGGGATTCGATTTGGATGGACTTGTTGCAAAGAAAAAGATTTGGCTTGAACACATTCACATTGAACGTGGTGAAATTGAACAGAGTGGTGGTGAATATGATTTGAAAGGTTTGTTTGTCCGCATTCATCACGCAATTGAAAGCATCCGGGCTAAGCGTGTTGTGCTGGATACAATTGAATCACTCTTTTCAGCGCTGCCCAATCCTACTATTATACGTACGGAACTGCGAAGGTTATTCGGCTGGTTGAAAAAGAAAGGCGTTACGGCAATAATCACAGGGGAACGTGGTAATGGTAGGCTAACACGCCAGGGTTTGGAAGAGTACGTTTCCGATTGTGTTATTCAATTGGATCATCGCGTAAGCGATCAATCCTCCATTAGACGATTGCGTATTGTGAAATATCGCGGTTCGACACATGGTACAAATGAATATCCTTTTTTAATTGATGAAGATGGTTTTTCTGTTCTGCCTGTAACGTCACTTGGATTGAATCACATTTCGTCCAAAGAAAGAATTTCCTCCGGTATTCCGCGTCTTGATACGATGTTGTCCGGTAAAGGTTACTATCGCGGTAGTACAGTACTTGTTTCAGGCACAGCGGGTACTGGCAAGACGAGTCTTGCAGCGCAATTTGTTGAAGCGGCATGCAAACGCGGGGAGTGCGTTCTCTATTTTGCTTTCGAAGAATCCCCCAGCCAGTTTATGCGCAATATGTCATCAATTGGAATAGACTTGGAACCGTGGGTGAAAAAAGGATTGCTTCACTTTCATGCAACACGTCCTACACTCCATGGATTGGAACATCATCTAACCACAAGTATCAAATTAATTAATAAAGTTGAACCGCAAATAGTTATCCTGGACCCTATTGATGCATTCGTGATTGGCGGGAACCAAACTGAAGTAAAAATAATGTTGCTTCGTCTTGTGGATTTTTTGAAGATGAGGAATATCACTGCATTCTTCGCGAGTCTCACAAGTGCGGGCGATAATCAGGAACTTACGGATATGTCAATATCATCCCTGATAGACACATGGCTGCTGTTGCGGGATATTGAAATCGGCGGCGAGCGTAACAGGGGATTGTATATTCTTAAATCGCGGGGTATGGCGCATTCCAACCAGATTCGCGAGTTCAAACTGACCGACCACGGAATTGAATTGCTTGATGTTTATGTTGGTCCGGAAGGCGTATTAACCGGCT
>CAZRIQ010000328.1:0-3502 GCA_964600175.1 uncultured Melioribacter sp.
GTAAAAGAAAGGAATCAGATGATCAACTTTCCGAGTTAATCAAAGAAGATCAAAACGACGCAGCCTTCCAGATTGCGGAAATCTACGCCTATAGAAATGAAAAGGACAAAGCTTTCCAATGGTTAGAACGTGCTTATAAC
This sequence comes from uncultured Melioribacter sp., assembly GCA_964600175.1. Taxonomy (GTDB): domain Bacteria; phylum Bacteroidota; class Ignavibacteria; order Ignavibacteriales; family Melioribacteraceae; genus Pyranulibacter. Next base: position 141 of record CAZRIQ010000328.1, read on the forward strand.
CAGCGTGACGGAGGTCTAACTCAAATAAAAGGAGATCCCATGCTTCGTAATATAGAAAAAGATCCGCGCTACGCTGCTTTTATGAAAAAAATGAACTTCCCATCGTAAGAAAATGAATGACTAGACAGACAATCATATATTATAAAATAATTGAGAACCCTGCCTGCCGGAAGACAAGGCTCAGCGAAGCTCTACTACGCTTAAACTTTGTAGGGCATGGCAGACTTACCTGCCAAAGCCAAACTAAACAATTTAGAGGTTATTTATGATCGGTGAAACTATACTTCATTATAAAATTTTGGAGAAACTCGGCGAAGGCGGGATGGGTGCTGTTTACAAAGCTCAAGACACCAAACTCGATCGTTTTGTTGCGTTGAAGTTCCTTCCTTCTCAACTTACAGCTAGCGAAGAACAAAAAGCACGTTTCATTCAGGAAGCTAAAGCTGCCTCTGCAATGAATCATCCTAATATTTGTACTATTCATGATATACAGGAATTCGATGATTCAAAAGGTGAAAAACATTTATTTATTGTAATGGAGTTTGTAGACGGTAAAACTCTCAAGGAGAAAAAGGATCATCTTTCTGAAAAACAAATATTGGAGATAGGAATACAAACAGCGGAAGGATTGGCAGCTGCACATGAGAAGGGGATAGTACATAGAGATATCAAACCCGAGAACATAATGGTTCGGAAAGATGGAATAGTACAGATAATGGATTTCGGGTTGGCAAAGTTATTCTCGACTAATGATACAAGCCGTTTAACAAGGTTAGGTACAACTGTCGGAACGATGGGATATATGTCTCCCGAACAAGTACAGGGATTGGATGTCGATCACCGCACAGACATTTTTTCTCTTGGAGTAGTTTTGTATGAAATGATTGCCGGCGAATCACCTTTTAAAGGGATGCACGAGACAGCGATTATGTATGAGATCGTAAATGTCGATGCTTCTCCGCTTTCAACCGTAAAAGAAGGAATTGACCCGGAACTTGATGCAATCATTTTAGAATGTTTGGAAAAAGATAAAGACGAACGCTGCCAATCGGCAAAGGAACTTGCCAAGGATTTGAGAAAGATTAAAAAATCAACCGGTCACAGACAAAGCAGAATATTCAAAGTAAATTCCGGTACTTTTCAAACTAAATCCGGGGCATCAACAATTGGTACTACATCCGGATCATCAATTGTTGATGAAAATTTGAAAACAAAAATCGGGATGAAGTATTTCAATTCGAAATTCTTTCCCTGGATTTTTTCTGCTATTCTATTAATTGCGCTTATTACCTCGTTCATAATTTTGAATAAATCATCGGAAGAAAAAAATGTAACTAGGTTTTCACTCGATCTGGGAAATAAATTAATATTGGATGTTACTTCCTATCCGGCTTTTGCTATCTCGCACGACGGGAAAATTGTTGTCTTTAAAGCAAACAACAATTTTTATATGCGCAAACTGAATTTATTCAAACCTCAATTGATTCCGAGTCTGGAAAATGCCTCTACTCCATTTTTTTCACCCGATGATAAATGGATAGGATTTTTCAAAGACGGCAAATTGGAAAAAATTTCTATCAGCGGAGGAACACCTGTTGTTTTGGCGAATGCAAGCGATAACCGCGGCGGAACTTGGAATAATGACGGTTCGATAGTTTTTACTTCCTCAACTTCAGTCGGATTATCCATGGTATCAGAAAACGGCGGGAATGTTAAAATGATCACGACTCCCGATACTACTAAAAACGAAAGAACTCACAGGTGGCCTTCATTTTTACCCGACGGCAAACACGTTCTATTTACGGTCGGATTGAATTCAAGTCCTGATTATTATGAAAATGCAACCATCGACGTTGTAAATATTGAGACCGGTGAAAGAAAAAAATTGATTAGGGATGCAAGCACTGCCAAATATATAAATACCGGACATATTTTATTTTCTCGTTCCGGTATTCTTTATATCGTTCCGTTCGATCTCGATAAGCTTGAAATAACAGGCCAGCCGCTGCCCGTCCTCGAAGGTGTTTACAGCGAACTTACAACGGGAATTACAAATTACATGGTTTCAGATAACGGTACATTGGTTTACATACCTGGTGCAATTGAGGGTGAAAGCAGAAATATTGTAAGAATAGGCATGAATGGTCAAATGACGATTCTTGACTCTGTCGGTCATCCTTATTTAGAACCGGAGCTTTCGCCGGATAATAAAAAGATCGCACTTGTTATTCGTGAGGGTGAAGATTCTGATATTTGGACTTTTGATATCACGAGAAAAACGTTAACCAAACTAACTTTCGGCGGACTTAACAGAACCCCGCACTGGTCGCCCGACGGGAAATATATTGCATATATGAAAAAAATCAATAACAATAGTAAAACAATCATTGTAATGAAACCATCTGACGGAAGCGGACAGGAAAAAGAAATTTATGCAAGCAACGGCAGACTGTACGTCGATGAATGGTCGAAAGACGGCAATTTTTTAATAATTGATAATTTAACATTACAATCACAATCCGATCTTCTCATCGTTCCATTGACAGGAAATAAAAAACCTTGGAAATATTTGGATTCTCCAAAGGATGAGTACGAAGCGTGTTTATCACCCGACGGTAAATGGATTACATATCTTTCTAATGAATCAAATACTTATCAAATTTATGTACGTTCGTTTCCCGACAAAGATAAAGGCAAATGGCAAATCTCATCAAATGCTACAGACGAGCCAAGATGGTCACCGGATGGAAAGTATTTATATTACCGGCAAGGTTCTCAATTGATCGAAGTACCGGTTTCTTATTCGCCAACATTTACTCCGGGTCTGCCGAAAGTACTAATATCAGGATTCCCTACAATGAATGTTGATAGCGGAATAAGTTTCGATATTTCATCCGACGGAAAATCTTTTATCACGACAGTTCCTTTAGGCGGGTCTACTATTAAAAAAATTGCAATTGTTATGAATTGGACCGATGAAATAGCAGCACTTACTATAACCAATAAATAATTTTTAAGGGATTTATTAAATGATTAGTGAACCAATATTGCACTGCAAAATAATTGGAAAATTTAGGAACAATAGAAGTATAAAAAATAATTTTATTATTAGAATGGACAATATATAATCAACCAATAATCATTTAGGGGTATTTATGAAGCTCAAAACGTATGATAAATATAATTCTGTTGTAGTAGAAATTAAAGACAAACTTACCGGCGGACCAGACTCAACAAAGTTTGGGGAAGTCTTAAGCGGTCTGGTCAAGGATAATAAAACTAATGTTATAATTGATCTCGGCGGTGTTAAATATGTAGACAGCACCGGCATCGGTATTATGATGAGAGGTTATCAGGATATT
>CAZRIQ010000329.1:0-3501 GCA_964600175.1 uncultured Melioribacter sp.
TGATAATTGTGATATAATTTATCTTTTTGGGTTCCATAACGAATGTTGAAACCAACAGCATCCGCACTTTTATTCCATTTGAGGTTTACAATACATCTGTCTGTTGCTGAACGATCAATATTAAACTTATTAATTTTTGCCGGGATGTTTCCTCCACCGTTTCCAAAAACACGCAGACCGGCAATAGCAAATGTGCCGCCCGGGACACGATAATTTGTTAGTCTAATAAACCGAGCTTTTATTGGAGTCTTAAGTTCGATGTAATCATGCGGTATATCCGTTTTGTTTTCAGTTTTGTCAACTAAGGTTTGCCATGTTTGATTATCTAAAGAATATTCTAAAAGGTATTGATAATAGATTTCCGAATTGCGTCCAAATATTTCCGTTTCGTTTTCTGCGTAATTAATCTGAACTGCATTTATTGTGCATTCCTTCTGCAGATCAATTGATATCCATTCTCCTTTGTCACCGGTTTTCGCGCTCCAGTAATTACGTATGTTTTCATCTGCCGCATATTGTTTTGGATGATCGGATAGTTCGGAAGAAACTTCAACCGGCTTGTTGTAGGAAAGAAGCATCCATTTAGTTGATAATTCTTCAGGACCAGATATTTTTTTTGTTGTTACAATGAATGGGAAATCACCAAAACCGGTATACGTATATAACTCGTCATCCTTATCGAAAAACATCGGGAATAGTCCAAGGCGTCTTTCAAACATATGTTTCTGAGATATCGTCATAGTTGAAATATGCCAGAAGTTGCCGTATTTATCTTGAAAAGTACTGCTGTGTCCTGCACCGGCAATAAAACCTTCGGGTTTGGATGAACATGGATTGTTCGGTGCTAGAGTATAATCTCCAAGCGGTTTGTCGGAAACGTAGAGACCATCACAATAACTTTTGAATTCGGTGCCGGGGACTGCATACTGCAAATAGTATTTGCCGCTACGCTTTGTCATCCAGGAACCTTCTATCCAAGGATTGTTTGGTTTATCATTGTAATCCCCCGACCGTTCCCATCCGTATTTGTCTTTGTGGCTGTTAAAAAGTGCTTTTGGTTTTCCGATTGGGTTGAAAGTTTTTGGATCTAATTCAACAGCGTAAATAGGATTTACATTTGAACATCCATAGTAGAAATACAAACGACCGTCATCATCAACAAACAAACACGGATCAATCATCCCGATAGGAAATGCCGGATTAACTATTTGCCATTTACCCGATTTCGGATCGCCGGTTTTATAAATCACCGGTTTATCCGACGAAGCCATGAAATACAAAGTATCATTCATTACAACGGCAGTAGGTGCATAATCCTCTATCGGAAGATCTTCAGTTGTTATTAAATCCCAGTTTATTAAATCATCGGAGTGCCAGTATCCGCCGGATTTGGATGCAAATAAATAATACTCATCTTTATATAAAACCATTGTTGGATCGGCGGCTTCACGTCTAGACGGCTTATCAAGACAAAATCTGTAATTAAGATTAACCGGGTTGCAAATTGTTGTCTGTTCTGATTTTTTTGAATTGTAATTTGATTGTCCTAATGTTTTACCTATAACGGTTAAAAAAAATATTATTGTTATAGTAATTAACATTTTCATTATCAGTACCTTCTTCTCATTTATTTAATGGAAATCAGAATTTGAATGCACAGAACATATAGCATGATATACTCTTTATCTTTTCTTCATATCAAATCATTTATTAATTTTTTATTTAAGTTGATGCTAAACTCTAATCTTACAATAACTGTAATTTTAAAAACAATCTCATTTTCTATTGAATTGTAATATTTTTTTTCAAACGAATATCTTTAGATGAACTGCCGACTTGAATTTCCCACTTTCCCGGTTCTACTTTAAAATCATTTGTTCTGGTACTGTAAAAAGAAAATTCCGATGCAGGTATTTTAAATGTAAGTATTTTACTCTCTCCAGGTGCAAGTGTAACTCTTTCAAACCGTTTTAGTTGGTTAATTGGCACATTAATAGTTGCATCCATACAATGGACATATACCTGGGCTACTTCATCACCCTTCATCTTACCGGTGTTTTTTATTGAAAATTGAAGTTCAACATCGCCGTCTTTTTTAACTTTATCGGAGTTTAGTTTTAAATTGCCGTATTCAAACTTCGTGTATGAGAGTCCATACCCAAACGGATATAAAACTGGTTTTTCAAAATACATATATGTCCGTGGATGGTCGATAAGATCATAATCAGACATTGGAGGAAGCTCTTTTGTTGAAGCATAAAATGTCTCAGGAAGTTTTCCGCCTGGATTAACATCGCCAAATAAAACATCGGCTAATGCTTTGCCGCCGAATTCTCCGTTATACCAGTTCTCGACAATCGCATTTGCTTTTTTCTCAGTTCCTGCAAGAGCTACAGGACCACCATTTACAAGAACAAGAATAATATTTTTATTTACGGACGTTATTTCATTAATTAATTCCCTTTGCGCTTCCGTCAATTCAATTTCGTTACGGTCCAATCCTTCGCTGGAAATATCCGGGGATGTCCCAACAACTAAAATAACAACATCATTTCTTGCAGCAACTTTTTTAGCTTCATTAAAATCTTTTTGACCAATATCCCATATTAATTTAGCGCTGGCATTTAAGCCGTTATCATACATATCAAATTCGATATCATATTCTTTACCTGCCTTTAACTCAACTTCTGCACTATTCTGCATTTCGGCATGATCTCTCCAATCGTTGATCACTAACTTTCCATCCACATAAAGGCGCGCACCATCATCATTTCTTGTACCAATATGATGAACAGTCGCCGGTGGAATTAATTTTCCTTTCCAACGTATGGAAAAATGGTCCTCCGGAATTCCCGGTGCGGGAGAATCCGTTCCAAAATTAAAATTGATCATAGGATCGACACGAGTAAGTACGGGTTTACCGGATAATTTCATATTATCAAAATATTCTCCTACTACGCCCGTTTGACTTGTTCCCTCAACTTTACCAAAATATTTTGAATCAACCGGTCTTAATACTTTATTGTTAATTACACATCCCAAAGCATATTCAACTTTTATCCCAAGTGATGATGCCTTTTGTTTTATTCCTTCAAGAGGGCTAACATCAATCTTAGGCCAACCGTTGTATATACCAAGCTGAGTTTCGGCAGCATTTGGACCAATAACCGCAATTGATTTTATTTTATTCTTTTTTATAGGTAAAGTGCCGTCATTTTTTAGAAGTACAATTGATTTTTGCGCAACTTCAAGCGCGAGGTCGCGATTTTCTTTGCTATCGAGTTTATCTTTTGTAATCGAACTATAAGGTACTGCTTCAGGCGGATCGAATTCGCCTAATCTGAAACGCGCAGAAAGAACTCTTGTTAAAGCAGTATCAAGATCTTTTTCTTCTAATAATCTTTTATCAAGAGCCTCTTGCAAGTCCTGACGATAAGTAGCACCGCAATTTAAATCACAACCTGCAAGAATGCTCCGTGCAACAGCTTCAGCACCGGTCTT
>CAZRIQ010000330.1:0-3488 GCA_964600175.1 uncultured Melioribacter sp.
GAACTCGCGACCTCCTGCGTGACAGGCAGGCGTTCTAACCAAGCTGAACTACAGCCCCATTTTGTAAAGAACTCAGCAAAAAGTAGGTCAAAATTAATCTATTTACCTTTTCAAAGCAAATTGGATCACAATCTTTCTGTGCCGAAACTTACGCCGACTGCATGGGCAGCTAATACCGCCTGATCTTTTGGTTTTACAAGCTTTTGTCTTGATATCGCATCGATAATTCTAACGCTTTTTATCTCCGAACCCTGCAAAGAGACCATCCTTCCGAATTGCTTTTTTATGGCTAATTTGATTGCGTTAGTTCCAAATTTTGTTGCTAAAATTCTGTCATATGGTGTAGGACTGCCGCCGCGCTGAAGATGACCCAGAACCGTATAGCGTGTTTCTAATCCAGTGTTTTCTGCTATCTTGTGGGAAACCAGTTCACCGATCCCCCCTAACTGAATCGGGTCTGTTCGTTTTTTATCTTCTGTTTTGACAACCATACTGCCGTCTTTAGGTTTTGCTCCTTCAGCAACACAAACAATACTGAATCTTTTTCCCATCATATTTCTTTGAACAACTTTGTCATATACTACATCCCAGTCAAAGGGAATTTCCGGAATTAGAATTATATCTGCGCCGCCGGCGAGTCCGCCGTGCAGAGCGATCCAACCGGTATATCTTCCCATTACTTCCATTGTCATTACTCTGTGATGCGAAGATGCTGTTGTGTGTAGTCTATCTAATCCTTCCGACACAACAAAAACTGCCGAATCATGTCCGAATGTTTGGTCGGTTGCTTCAAGATCGTTATCTATTGTTTTGGGAACTCCGACTACGTTCATTCCCATTTGGCTTAGTTTGTGTGCGATGTGCATTGTTCCGTCCCCGCCGATTGTAATCAAAGCATCCAAATCCCAAGCTTCGTAATTATTTAATACTTCTTTAGAACGATTAACAATTTTAATTTTTCCGCCGGTTTCTTCAGGCCAATGAAACGGATCACCTTTGTTTGACGAACCGAGAATTGTACCGCCAGTTGCGAGGATTCCCGATACATCTTTATTGTACAGTTCCATCGCTTTGCCTTCAACAAACCCTTCAAAGCCGTCAAGAATACCAAGCACTGTTAAACCAAGATCGTGAGCGGGCTTTGTTACCCCTCTAATTACGGCGTTTAATCCGGGACAGTCACCACCGCCGGTTAATATCCCTATTCTTTTGACACTTTTCATTGGTGTCCTTCAATTAGTTCTATAATTACGAATGTAAATTTAAGGTATTATAAGGAAAAATTTCTGATAGTTAAATTAATTTCCTTGTTGTTTTGAAATGCGTTTTTGCCAGGTCGGATAATTTATCTCTTCCAAACTTTGATATTATTTCTCTTGCAATTTGTTCGACGATTTCGGAAGAACCTTTCTGTAACTTGACGCCGAGTTTTCTTTGACCATTAAACCATTTGTTGAATTGATCTCTTGCCATAATTGAAGCTGCCGCTACTCCCACAAACCTTTCTGCTTTGGGTGTCTGAACGAATTCAACATCACTCATTTTCGTTGAAGAAGAAATTTGAAGTTCTTCTTTGCTGAATTTATCGGTGATAACATAGTGACAGTCTTTTTTCTTTAATAAGTTTTCTATTGCTTTTGAATGAGACCAATTCAATATCTTGTTTAGGTTTTTGAATTTCTCATAGAGCTCATTATACTTTGGCGGCGAGATTGTTATAATTTCATGCGAGTCAGGAAATCTTTTTTTGATTTGAGAAGCTATAAAAGAAATTTGGCTGTCCGACAAATCTTTGCTGTCTCTTACTCCCAAGCTCAACAGTTCTTTTCTATAAGATTCATTAATGTAAAATGCTGCAGTTACAAGCGGTCCGAAAAAATCGCCTTTACCTGATTCGTCTGTGCCGATGTATTCGTTTGGCTCATCGATTTCTTTCTCCGTGAATTGGAACTTAGGTTCGTCCGCAATTATTTTATCCACTTCTTTATATAACGCGGAATCGACATTGCCCTGTAGAATTGTCTTAACACCTTTTTTCCCAAAGTAAACCTGGACTTTTACTTTTTCAGTATTTCGTTCAACCATTAACTCAAAATTGTATTCTCTTTTAGTAATTGAGGTTGAGATTAGGGAATGTTCTTCTATGCGTCCGGCTATTTTTTCGATTAGTTGAAAAGCTGTGCTTTCGTTCTGCATCATATTGAGAGTTTATGAGATATCTATCAATTACCGAAATAAAAATAGCTAAAATCCGGCTGCTTTGAAATTAATTTGAGAGGGTGCTGTGCAGTAGTCTGATGGAGAAAGAGCATTTTTTTTACTATTCTTGTAACCGATTTTGGGGACAATTTTCGGTTCTTAATTCTCAATTATGAATTAAAACGGAGAGATGGCAGAGTGGTTGAATGCGGCGGTCTTGAAAACCGTTAAGGATGCAAGTCCTTCCGGGGTTCGAATCCCTGTCTCTCCGCAAAACGTATTTTGCAGATATTTTAAAAAGTCAGATTGCAGAAAGATACTACCGCGGCAGCACATCCGACCTCAATGAACGTTTAAAATATCATAATTTTGGAAAGGTAAAATCCATCAAAGCATATCGCCCTTGGAAGTTACATTATTATGAAGAGTTGCTACAAAATCAAAAGCACCAAGAAGAGAGATGTTCTTTAAAAGTATTGATGGTTACAATTGGCTGAAAGCAAACAGAATTATTTAAATGCGGCGGTCTTGTCACATAGTGATCCCTATGGGAAAAACCGTTTGGCATAGCCATCCCAATGGAAAAGGATGTTCCGAAGGAATGGATATGCCACAAGTCCTTCCGGGGTTCTCCCGAAGGGACTCCTTTGGAGGAATCCCTGACTCTCCGCGAAATGTATTTTGCAGATATTCCAAAAAGTCAAATCGCAGAAAGATACTATCGCGGCAGTACATCAAACCTTAATGAACGTTTAAGATATCATAATACTGGAAAAGTAAAATCCACCAAAGCCTATCATCCTTGGAAATTACATTATTATGAAGAGTTTTTCACCAAATCAGAAGCTTTAAAAAGGGAAAATTTCTTTAAGAGTATTAATGGTTACAATTGGTTAAAGAAGAACAATATTATTTAATACGACGGTCTTGTCACATAGCCATACCTATGGGAAAGGATGTTCCGAAGGAATGGATATGCCCCAAGTCCTTCCGGGGTTCTCACGAAGGGACTCCTTTGAAGGAATCCCTGACTCTCTACATATAAAATAGGACTTCAATTATAGTAATATACTATTTCTAAGGTTTTTATTTTTAGAAGGGAACTACCAAAGTTTCTAAATGGTTGTATTGGTTTTTGTTTTAACTATAATCTTTTCTTTTTACGAGCCGTGGTGTTCAAGCCAATTAAGCATTTCCTTGATACTGCCGGTAGCTAAAGCAATGCATGTATCTGCTGCGCCATAATATATATTGATAGCGTCTCCATCTGGACCGACAGTGCATCCACA
>CAZRIQ010000331.1:0-3465 GCA_964600175.1 uncultured Melioribacter sp.
TCAAAACTTAAACGGGCTTGAAGCCGTGCTTATAGCTTCAATAGGAATCGATACGAAAGAACTAAACGAAAGTTGGAAAAAAAGTTTAAAGAAAGAATACTGGCCGGAGATTGCAGTAAGACAAGACCCTGATGAATATGCAAAGAGATTGACAGACAACAAAGAAGCCGGAGGTTTCTATAATACAAGTCCCGCAATTTCTCCGCAGGGAGATAAAATAGCTTTTATCTCCGACCGGGATATTTATCTTGACGTTTACTTGATGAACAGCCAGGACGGTAAAGTTATTAAGAAGGTTGTTTCGAGCGGTAAGACAAATGACTTTGAGGAACTGAACATATTACATCCTTCGTTATCGTGGGCTCCGGATAACCAGCGAATAGCGCTGTCGGTAAAATCAAGCGGTTTCGATGCCATAGCGATAATCAATGCCGACAACGACGATTACTACGAACTTCCATTTGAGATGGAAGGAATCGAGTCGGTTAGCTGGTCCAAAGACGGAAACAAGATCGCTTTCGACGGACAAAATTCTTCCCAATCCGATATTTACATTTATGATTTTACCACAAAGAAAGTTACAAACGTTACAAACGATATTTTCAGCGACTTCGACCCCGTATGGACACCTGACGGTAGAAAAATAGTTTTTTCTTCAGACCGCGGGAAATACCTTGAAGAATCCGAAACCCCCGAAGATTTTTCAATGGAAAATTTCAATTATCACCATCTCGATCTTTATTCAATAGATGTCGATTCGAAAAAAGTTACAAGAATAACGGATTGGAAATACAGTGATGAGAAGTACCCGGTTATATCGCCCGATGGGAAAGAGATAATCTTCATCTCGGATTATAACGGCATCAACAATCTCTACAAGAAAAGTATTGTGCCTTCCGACAGCTCGAACGACATCATATCAAACAAAGCTGTTCCGCTTACAAATTCTATAAGCGAGATAAGCCAACCGTCAATTTCTTACGACGGGAAAAGACTTGTGTTTACTGCGCTCTATAAGATGGGTTACAACATTTTCATTCTGAACAACCCATTCGATATAAATATCCATAAAGATAAACTGACATTCACAGATTTCATGAAGCAGTTACGAGAAGGAATAAAACCGGAACCGGAAATACTCCCTCCCGAGTTTATTAAGAAAAATGAAGACACTGCAAAAACGGAAATGGTTGAAATTAATCCCGCCGACGATTCGTTGAGCACAAACAAGAGACGAGAAATATTTACAGGACAGTACGTTGCAAAAGATGTCGAGAAAAAAGATACAACGAACATAGACTACAGCAGGTATGTTTTTGGAAATCACCCCCAACAAGAAGATAGTTCGAAAATAAAAGAAAGAGAAAATCTATTTAAAGAAAATCTCGATTCGAATGGGAATTTCTTAGTCAATAAATACAAAGTGAATTTCTCGCCGGATATAGTTTACGCCAACGCCGGATACAGTACATTGTACGGATTACTCGGCACAACACAATTAGCTTTTAGCGATGTCCTGGGAAACCACAGGCTGATAGGCATTACAAGTCTGCAGGTCGATATAAAAAACAGCGATTACGGGTTGGCTTACTATTATTTAAAAAACAGAATCAACTACGGTGTCGAGATGTTCCATACGGCACGTTTTGTCTATCTCAATTCCCTATTGGGCACCGATCTTTACAGGTTCAGCAACTTCGGTGCGATTATCTCTGCAAGTTATCCTTTGGATAGGTTCCACCGCTTTGAAGGCAGCCTGAGCGTTTTAAATTTATCTGCTGAAAATTTGGATAACATCGCCGTCCCTCCGGATAATGTGACTTACATTGTTCCTGCAATTAGTTTTATCCAGGATAATGTATTGTGGGGCTATACATCACCTATCGAAGGAACACGATACAATTTTACTCTTTTTGGAAATCCCGGTCTAACCAATAAAACCCAAAGTTTCTTCTCATTTGTTTGGGATTATAGAGACTATTTTCGGTTTTGGTACGACAATGGTTTCGCATTTAGATTATCCGGCGGTTATTCCGGCGGCGCAAATCCGCAAAGATTTTTTGTGGGAGGTACGGAAAACTGGATCAACCGTTCGTTTGCTTCTGGAGAAATCCCGGTAAGATCGGCTGCCGACTATGCATTTCTGACGCCAGGCTTACCTCTGCGAGGTTATGACTATGCACAGCAAGTGGGAACCAAATATTCTTTGCTCAATCTTGAACTGCGTATGCCTCTCATCCGTTATTTACTTACCGGACCTATCCCTCTGTTCTTCCAAAACATTTTGGGTGTTGCCTTTATAGATGCCGGTTCTGCATGGAACAATACAAATAAATTAAAACTCTTTGGAAGAGACGAGTTTGGTCATACAGTTACAAATGATTTGTTAATAGGGACAGGCGTCGGTTTCAGAGTTTACTTGTTTTTCCTGTGGAGACTCGATATTGCATGGGCATACAACTGGAACACTTTTACCAAACCGAGATATTACTTGTCTCTTGGATTAGATTTTTAATCGAAGAGGTTGTCTTAAAAGTAATTATTCAACTTGAAAATCTGTGCAAATCATAATAAATCTGCGTTATTCTGCGTGCTATAACTTTAACAATTTTACTTTTAAGACGACCTTTTACTTTTTATCTGGTTTACTCGAATCTTTCTTTGTTTGACTTTTACTTTCGCTAGCTTTTTTAGCCGGTTTCATTTTGTAATCCGTTTGATAAAAACCGCTTCCCTTAAAAATTGCACCTGCGCCGGGACCGATTAATCTTTTTAACTTTCCCTTACACTTTGGACAAACTTTTAAAGGTTCATCTGTCATCTTCTGGAAAAACTCAAAAGTATTTCCGCAATCTTCACATTTATAATCGTATGTAGGCATTGTAAATTTCCCTTTCTCAAAAAAAGAATTTGTAAAATTAGTTATAGATCGAACCAAATCAAACAACGCCGTAATTTATTTATTAGTCAAAAATTTTGCATATTGTTGAATCCAAATTAATCCGCTATGAAACGAATCAGCATATTTGCCGTCTTTATTGTATTGAGTATTTACTTATCGAGCTGTTTAAACTACACCCAGGTCACAACAATAAAGATCGACGGTTCCGGCAGCATGTTCATCCACTATTGGATGAAATGGAAAACACAAAAAGATTCTTTACTAATTGATAACCTCGGCGTATTCGACCAGGATTCGGTTCGAAAAGAATTTTCGTCGGACTTTGTCAATCTAACAAATGTTGAAGTTTATAAAGACTACAGCGACAGTACTGTTCATGCAAAAGTTGAATTGGAATTTACGAGTCTTGAAAATCTAAACAAGACGCGGGCGTTCCGCGGTGCCGAACTTTCGATTAAAGACGGTCCGAGCAACACAAGAATCTTTTCGCAATTTATTCAACCTATAGCAACCGGTTTCGGGTTCGAAAGCAAAGACTTCTCTATTACTTATATCTATTACCT
>CAZRIQ010000332.1:0-3440 GCA_964600175.1 uncultured Melioribacter sp.
TGAGATAATTCAATTTCCGCAGCACATATAGGGCATTCGGCTTTCATTTTTGACCTTTATCTAAATAAAAAGTTTTGCAAACGTAAAAAATAAATCTTATCAAATCAATATTTATACTTCATAATATATTTTATCAAAAGATTTATACGATTTACCAATCATTTATTCAACTCGTATGAAATTTTATTCGAACTAAAATCAAACGGAAATTTGTATGGAAATCAATATCTTAAACTATTGAGTTGATTTAATCATATCAATTTTTTCTAATTAGTCCACAGCAATTTTTAAATTTAAGCCCACTCCCGCAAACACAAGGATCGTTTCTGCCAATGTTAATGCCCGGAAAACCTTTATCCTTTTCTCTTGCCCACCGCATTACAATCGCAGGCGCTCTTTAATTTGACAACTCATTCGACATAAATCTCATGTAAGGAGCAATTCCGCGGAAAAAATATTTGTACCCGGCGCAGAGATAATTTAGTCCTTCCTCCCCGTTTGGAGTTTTTGCGAATCTGTTTTTTGGACATTCGCCGTTGCATGCAAAACATACATCACAATCAATACAGTATTGAGGAAGTTTTGTTTTTTTATCCGTTCCGAATTGAAGCTGCTGTTCCGAATTGACAATTTTCTTTAACGATTTTTCCATAATATTTTGCAGTTTATTTTCCGGGTAAACGAAGTGATCGCACGAATAGATGTCGCCATTATGTTCCAACGCCAAAGCCTGCCCACATGTTTCTTTAAAGACACAAAGGCTCGACCCTAAGCCGTGCCATATACCAAGTGAAACATCAAATATCTGCACGTAATATTTTCCCACATCGTTTCTTACCCAACTATCAAAAATCGTCATTAGAAATTTACCGAACTGTAATGGCTCAACCGACCAATCCGTTACAACTGCTTCTTCTTTTGAAGATGGTGCCATCAATTTATGCCCGTTTGCTGTTTCATTCAAAGATTTTCTTTCAACGATTGGAATAAACTGCATAAACTTGCTGCCGATTTCTTTCAGGAATTCATAAACTTCAAGAGGTTTATAGGAATTATCTTTCTGCACGCATGTTAGTGTATTAAATTCAACTTTATGCTTTTTCAAATATTCCAATCCGATCATCACTTTATCGAAACTTGGTTGTTCTCCTTTGAAAACTCTATACTTGTTATGAATCTCTCGCGAACCGTCGATTGAGAGACCGACTAAAAAATTGTTATTGGATAAGAACTCACACCACTCATCAT
Source organism: uncultured Melioribacter sp. (assembly GCA_964600175.1). Taxonomy (GTDB): domain Bacteria; phylum Bacteroidota; class Ignavibacteria; order Ignavibacteriales; family Melioribacteraceae; genus Pyranulibacter. The sequence goes on from CAZRIQ010000332.1 coordinate 1,249, forward strand.
TTAACAAAATGCCGTTTGTCTGAATTGTGTTTTCTAGATTTTTACCGTTGGAATATTTCTTCTGCAGTTTAACAGCTCTCTTGAAAAACTCTACACCCAATAAAGTTGGTTCACCTCCCTGCCATGCAAAAGTAACAGTTGGTACATCCTGGGCTTCTATATATTCTCTTACATATTTTTCCAGGACTTCATCCGGCATTGCCCAATTTTCTTTTGCGGGATATAGCTTTTCTTTTTCAAGATAGAAACAGTATTCACAGTCCAGATTGCAAATGGGACCTGTCGGTTTAACCATCAGATGAAATGCATTGGATATTTGCATTGCTTCTCAAACAGATAAATAATTAAAGTCAGTCATCGACTCTGCCGCAAGGTCTTGCATCCTTCTTAAGCTCTTCATCAAAAGCTTTTGCCATTGCCGACATTTTTTCAACAATATCGGGATGTTTATCGGCAAGATTGATTTTCTCTTCCGGATCATTTGACAAATCGAAAAGAGAAAGTTCAATTTTCTTACCAACCCCTATCCCTTGTTTTCCGTCTTTGCCGGGCACTTTCACTGAGTCGTAATCGTGTGGAAAATGTAATTTCCAATTTTCCCATCTTACCGCTTGCAAATCGTACTCGGCATAAAAGTACAACGCTTCATGCGGATTTACCGCGCCGGATTTATTTTCCCAAAGTTGTAAAGCATTTTCGCCGTCTATTTTTTGCGCGGGTAATTTTGCCCCTGTAATAGCTGCAAAAGTTGGAAGAAAGTCTATCGAAGAAAATACTTCATCAGAGACTACACCCTTCGGGATTTTTTTCGGCCAGCTGATTATACACGGCTCTCGCTGCCCGCCTTCAAACGTTGTAAACTTTCCTTCGCGAAGATTACCTGCCGAACCGGAATGATTACCGTAAATCAACCACGGACCGTTATCAGACGTGTAAACAATAATTGTATTCTCGTAAAGTTTATCTTCTTTAAGTTTCTTAATTATTTCGCCAACCGACCAATCAATTTCTTCAACAACATCTCCATATAACCCGTTTTCCGACTTCCCTTTAAACTTCGACGATGCAAAAAGAGGAATATGCGGCATATTGTGAGCTAAATAAATGAAGAAAGGATGCTTTTTATTTTTATCTATAAACGATAAAGTTTTCTCGGTGTACCTCTTTGTCAGCTGACTAAGATCGGGATTGAGTTCTATTACCTTATTGTTTTCAATCAAAGGGAGGTCGGGCCATTTGGGATCGAGCGATTTAATCATATCGTGACTGTATGGCAAACCAAAGTAATAATCGAAACCGTAATGAGTCGGAAGAAATTGTTTCTTATCCCCAAGATGCCACTTACCGATACAGCACGTTGCATAATTCTCCTGTTTCAACATAGAAGCAATTGTTGTTTCCCTAGGACTGAGTCCGATATTGTCTTTTCCTTTAGTCCAGTCCGGACCTTTAGGACCAATGACAAACGGAAGACCAACACGAACGGGATAACAACCGGTAAGCAAAGCAGCGCGAGAAGGAGTGCAAGTGGGTGCAGCGCTATAATAATCTTTAAATTGAATTCCGTTGTTGGCTAGTTCATCCAGGTTAGGAGTTACAAATCCTTTTGCACCAAAAACACCTATATCTGCATAACCGAGATCATCAGCATAAATTAAAATTATGTTCGGTAGTTCGTCGCCTGATTGAAAAATCGGGTTTCCCAATAACTGCAAAAAAGGTATTGCTGTTAGAACAGTAGTACCTTTAAAAATAAATTCTCTTCTAGAAATTTCACCACTCATCATTCTTCTCCAAATTCATATATATAATTAATGTTTACCTTCAAAGTTTAGGTCATATGATACTATTTTAGAAGAAGCATTTTTTTAAAGATGCTAACGTTATTTCCTCTTAAATGATAAAAATATATACCGCTTGCAAGGTGCAATGCCCCGGCATCAAAATTTACGGTATAATATCCTGCTTTTAGCTCTTTCTTAATTAACTCTGCAACTTCTTCACCTAAAATATTATATACCTTAAGTGAATAATAATCATCCTTTGGAACGGCCAATTTAATAACCGTGGTTGGATTAAAGGGATTTGGGTAATTTTGGTATAACTCATATGAACTGGGAACATCGCTATTTGTTTGATCAACGGACGATACACTTGATTGAATAACTTGAACACTTTTAGGGCTTCCGATA
>CAZRIQ010000333.1:0-3423 GCA_964600175.1 uncultured Melioribacter sp.
TGAAATTTGTATTCGGCGGTAAGCGCTTACCGAGAGAAATATCTAGCCCAAAGAAATTAAACAATTTCAGAAGCATCGAATGCCAGATAATGGATTGGGCAGACGATTCGGCTTATGCAATTAACGACTTAGTCGACAGCATTGCCGGGGGATTCATAACAATTGCAAAACTGAGCAAATGGCAGAGAGAAAATAAACTGAAGAAAAATCAAAACGAGATCGTTGAACAAATTATAGATTGGATAAAGACCGGCAAATTCAAACCTATGTTCGGTTCTCAAATAGGTGCATCGGTAAGTGCATGTAGTTTAAAAGAAAGAAAAACATTCATGAACGACCTGACGAACCGGTATAAATATGTTTTGGTTATTGAAAAAGACGTTCAAGAAAAGATTCAATTGTACAAACGGATTTCATCAGAACTTGTTTTCAAATCGCCGCAGCTTCATCAGATGGAATATAAAGGCAAACAAATGATAGAGAAAATGTTCAAGGTGTTTTTTGACAACTACGTCGATTCGGTAAATGAATTTAAGCTTCTTCCCGACTTTACCGATGCTTTGATTCGAAAGGAAAAAAGCAAAAAAGAAAGAGCCCGCCTCGTCTGCGATTATATCGCCGGCATGACAGACTCATTTGCAATGCGAAACTACAAGCGGCTGTTCGACCCGGATTACAGCTCTTTGGCTGATTTGGTGTGATTTTTATTGACTCCGAAGGAGTCAGATATTCCAGGTCGGGACATCGTCCCGACCTTAAACAATTCCTATTTCTATTGAACTCTGAAAGAGTGATATAATATCAATCCTCTGATATATTATTATTGTAACAAATGTATACTCCCCGAATAAATAATCCTCGTAGAGAATTCATAAATATTTTTTTGTTATGTCATCCCGAACCTGCTTGCAGCAGGCAAGCTTAGTTTTGAAACTTTTGATTTAAATATTGTTTTTTTTAGTTCTGCACTCTACATTCTGCATTCCTTATTGCATCTATCATACTTCTAAATTAATTTAGAAACGGTTTTTTACTTCTTGAGGGCGTCTTATTCACTACTCTAATACGGTGGTGAGCCAACCGATTAAACATACTACCTTTATTGTTCGTGAAAAACGAAAACTAATTTTCATATAAATAAATTCTTAGAATCGTAAAGCAATAATCTTTTCGACTTGGGGGAATTCTACAACCAAACAAGAGAGTGAGTGACATGGAAGAAAATATTATTTCAAACAAAATAACAGACAGGTTGACAGATAGGAAAGTGATACTTTCAACATTATGGATATTTGTAATGTTTAATTATCTCTACTGCGATATTATATCGTTAATGGATCCTAAGCTGTTAAAGCAATTCGTAACCGGAACCGTAGGCGGTATCAAGGTTACCGAAGGCTTTTTATTGGGAGCTGCAATAGTAATGGAAATTCCGATTGCTATGATTCTTCTCTCCCTAGTATTGAAGTATAAAGCAAACCGCTGGACAAACATTATTGCAGGTTCAATCGAAACTGTTGTAATGATCTATGTGCTTGTCGGATCAGCGCCGCCTTTGTATTATATATTCTTTGGAGCCATAGAAATTGTTTGTACTGCATTCATCGTTTGGTATGCATGGACGTGGACTAACCCTGAAAAGCATGGAAAATTGAAATGACAACTAACACAACAGATATATCTCCACGCAAGACCGCAAGAATAGCAGGATGCTGGTACCTGTTTATGGCAATAACTGCTTTCATCGGTTTGTTGTACGTACCCTCCAAGCTTATTGTGCCGGGGGATGCAACGACGACAGCAAATAACATTATGGCTTTAGAGCTGCTCTTCCGTATCGGAATTTTGAGTAGTCTTCTTTGCCAAGTTTCATTTATCTTTTTAGTGTTAGCTTTATACCGCTTACTTAAAGAAGTGAACCAAAAACATGCTTCGCTTATGATGACATTGGTGTTGGTTGCCGTGCCTATTGCGTTTCTGAATTCGCTTAACTCCCTTGCGGCTTTATTGTTTTTAAACGGAGCAGATTTCCTGACCGTCTTTGAACCGAAACAGCTTCATGCCCTTGTGATGGTATTTCTCAATTTACAAGAACAGGGAACTATTATTGTCCAGATATTCTGGGGCCTTTGGCTTTTTCCTTTCGGGCTACTGGTTTTTAAGTCGGGTTTCTTTCCAAAAATTTTAGGTGTTCTGCTTATTGCTGCATGTTTCTGTTACCTGATCAGTAGCTTCACCTTTTTACTATTCCCTCTCTACGGAGATATTGTTTCTTTAATTGCCGCCGTACCTGAAAGTATAGGGGAAGTCTCAATGATCTTGTGGCTTTTAATTAAAGGGGTTAAGATTCAACAGATTCAGACGGTATAACCGGTTTCACAAGACGGTATTAATAGTCTCAATTATACTAGATATAAAATGAATGATCTTGTAAAAAATTTTGTACACCGCCGTATTGAGAGACAACAAAATTTATCTCAGGAGAATTGTAGTTGATTATATATTTAGTAGCCACTCAACACTATGGATTAATACGGAACATTGAGAACAACAAAAAAGGAGACCAAAATGCAGAAGATCAAAATTGAAAACTCCGGTGCCGCCGGTATTACCTGGTTTATCGGCTGGCTATTTACAATTGGTTTTGCTCAGCTTACCTTTTGGAAAGGTGTGCTCGCTATTATAGTGTGGCCCTATTACTTGGGTGACCTGTTAAAGCTCGTAAAGTAGTTGGGCAAATATCTCTAATCCTTCGATTAAGAGTCTGTTGCATAACTGCTTTTTATGCTCTGTGGAACTCTGTGAGTCCCAGTGGTTCTCCGTGTAACCAATGTTTTAAAAAAAATTACACAGAGAACCACGGAGAAAAATTAGTTCTTTTTGTTGTGCTACACACTCTTAATCGCGGGGTTAACCAAAGGGTGTGCCTTGCCCACACATAAAATTTATTTAAATTGCGTTTCATATTTTCGCACTAAAGGGATTAAGGATGAAAAAGTACATTTACTTTACCGCACTCTTCGCAATATTTTTTATTTCACTGGGAACACTTACCAACGATTGCAATAAAGATATTACCGATCCGCGCGGTAAGATAAAGCCGTGGGAAAAGGGCGCATGGGAAACAGGCACATACCGTAATGTGTTCCTGGAAGCTGGCTATAAAAAAAAGATATAGATGCAAAATTAGCCAAAGCTTACCACGACATATTCGAGGGACCGGACAGGGTTTATTTTGAAGTGGGCGATTCGATGGCTTACCTTTCCGACGTGAAGAATCATGACGTCCGGACGGAAGGTATGTCATACGGTATGATGGTAGCAGTACAGTTGAATAAAAAAGAAGTCTTTGACCGTTTGTGGCGATGGGCTCAAAAATATATGCAGCACCAGGGCGGACCACGCGATGCTTACTTTGCATGG
>CAZRIQ010000334.1:0-3404 GCA_964600175.1 uncultured Melioribacter sp.
GTGGTACGATGCAAACGGAAATTGGGATAAAGTCCATAAAATCGTTCAGGACATCAACTTAAAAGATGCCGCATGGATACATGCGTACTTACACAGGAAAGAGGGTGATTCCTCGAATGCTTCGTACTGGTATCGGAATGCCGGAAAACCATTCTGCAACAACTCTTTAAGCGAAGAATGGGAAAACCTTGTCAAAGAGTTTTTGGAAAACTAATTCACAATTAAAACCGCTTCTATGATCGAAACGACCCCTAAGCCGATAAAGTTATTTCACTCCATCTTGCTTTTTGGAATTCCGGCAATCTTACTATGGTTTGCTACTCACTACGGTATAGATTTCATTTGCGGGCTATTCGGAATGAAAGAACTATTAGGGTGGATAATAATGGGCGGACTCGTTTTTGTTTTGCTCTTTATTATGGCTCTTGTAGGAATCAAACGCGAAGGAATTGAATTAAATATTCGGACGATGAAAAAAAGATTCCGGCTAAATCCAATGACAAAACAGGATTGGGAATGGACTTTTCTCGGACTAATGTTTGTAATTGTTTCATCGGCACTTATTGTTTATCTAAAATACAATCTCTTTCATACGGCAAATGCGGTTCCGTCTTTCCTCGATGTCAAACCTCTTCAAGCCGACGAACTTTGGATACTTGGGATTTGGCTTGTAATGTTTTTCTTTAACATTTTCGGCGAAGAATTATTGTGGCGGGGATATATCCTGCCCCGTCAGCAGCTCAGTCACGGAAATTATGCTTGGGTTATTAACGCACTACTGTGGGTTATGTTTCACTTTAGCTTCGGTCTGAACTTAATAATAAATATGCTGCCGCTTCTTTTTATAATTCCGTATCTTGTTCAAAAAAGAAACAATACATGGATTGGGATTATACTTCATGCGGCTGTAAACGGGCCTGCTTTTATTATAGTTTCTCTCAGTACGCACTTTTTAAATTAGATACTGAAAAAATACTCCGCTTTTTATATTTGAGAATGACGTGTTAATCGGTATATTCAAAATTAAATTTACGGGAACGAATGGAAAACCAAAATAGGTCGAACCATCTCGTCAGGGGTTTAGGGCTTACCGCTTGCACAATGATTGTCGCAGGTTCAATGATCGGGTCGGGAATTTTCCGTAAACCGTCTTCAATGGCGGAACAACTAATGTCGCCCGAACTTTTAATCATCGTCTGGATAGTTGCCGGATTGATTACGCTGATCGGCGCCGGTGTAAATTCCGAAATCGCCGGGATGATTTCCGAAACCGGCGGTCAATTTATCTACTTTAGAAAAATGTACGGCGACTTTACCGCCTACTTATATGGGTGGTCGACTCTATCTGTTATACAAACGGGAAGCCAGGCTGCAATAGCTTATGCTTTTGCAGAGTACGTTGCTTACTTTTTTAAATTTCCGGATTTGCCCGCATCGATTCAACACTTTTCTATTTTTATGCCGCTCGTGGGTGACATACACCCGTTCATCGATTTCGGGACGAAGGCAATGGCTATCCTATGCATACTATTTTTAACGGGCGTAAACTACGTTGGTGTAGTTTTCGGCGGGGCTGTCCAAACTGTTGTAACGTACATAAAAATCGGATCAATGATTGTACTTTCCGCAGCATTACTTTTGTTCGGTCATGGAAGTGGATCAAATATTTACAGCGGCTTCAATATGCCGCAGGAATCGTTTCCGACAATGTTTGCCGCAATCGGGCTCGCACTCTCCGGCGCTTTCTGGGCATACGACGGCTGGAATAATTTAACATTCGTTTCCGGCGAAGTGAAAAACCCTCAGAGGAATGTTTCACTTGGATTGCTGTTCGGAACATTAACAGTCATCGGCGTTTACGTCTTGATCAATTTTGCTTACCTGTACGTCTTGCCAATTGGCGAGATGGCAAAGTCACCCCTTGTTGCAGCAAGTGCTTCAGAAAAAATATTTGGAACTACCGGTGGTTCAATTATTTCGATAGCTGTTATTGTCTCCACTTTCGGTGCACTTAACGGAAGTATCTTAGCCACTGCAAGAATTCAATTTGCAATGGCTGAAAAGAATCTCTTCTTCAAAAGCCTTGGAAAAATTCATCACAAGTTCAAAACTCCACATACTTCACTTGTTGTACTCGGCATTTGGTCGTCGGTACTTGTTCTCTCCGGTTCATTCGATACAATTACCGACTATGTGATTTTCGCATCTTGGATGTTCTACATGATGGGTGCCGCAGGAGTCTTTATTCTAAGAAAGAAAATGCCCGATACTCCCCGTCCATTCAAAACATGGGGTTATCCTTACCTTCCGATTCTATTCGTCATATTTGCATTTGTATTTTTGGTAAACACTGTTATCTCAGACACATCAAATGCAATGATGGGTTTGATACTTGTCTTTGCCGGCTCCCCGCTCTACTTTTACTGGAAGTATAAAGTGAAAAGAACAGAATAGTATCACGCAAGACGTAAAACGGTAGACGTGAGACGGAAGATGTGAAACAAATTGATCATTTTGCCTTCCGAAAAAAACTCTTTAATTAGATTTCCACACAACAACAGTTCCATTCTAACAACTTTTAACCATTTACAAATCAGACAAATTATATTATATAATTTTGATTTTATGAAAACTCTATTTCAATAGAAATTTAACTTGACTATTTAAATCTAATGTTTAAAATTCTCATTGGAATTAGACGCCGGAGGATTTTATGAGTGATACGGCTTTTTCCAATCTTCAATTCTTCACTCTTTCAATTTTATCATTTCTTTTTCTAACTGAAAAACAGATAGAAACATACAAGGTTTACTATGAGGGTGCCTATGAATAATAATTATCTATTCCGGTTAATAATCTTGCCTGTTATATTACTCTTAGTAATAACAGAGATACATGAAGCACAGACAGTGATAAAAGAAAAAGTTAGAGTGAACTCAAACAATGTGTCATACAGCTTGGCAAATGAAACGATGATTGACGATACTTTGAGAATTATTATTATGGCAGGGGTTGAATTTTCTTTTACTGTCAGTAACTCCTGCGGAGCTGATTATTCAACACCGTGGACAACAGAACCGGTTTATTGGTTAGATATTCCTAACTCCTCGGTTGGTGATTATGTTATACACGTAAATTTGAAAATGCCGGAAGGTTCAATTAGAGATATTGATTGTATTGTATTATACAGAAACAACCATATTTTTGATGAAGGTGCAACTATCATAGGAGGGCCCGGTGGAATTGGTGGCCACAACTTTTTGTTCAGCCTTCACTATGAAAACGATTATGAAATTGAGGCGGTGGGCGGTTGGGCAACTACATGCGGCGAAATTAATGCAACAGCTATACGAGTCAAGCGATTTGAAGAAGTTCCGGACTGCGGTAAAAATATCTGCCTGGCT
>CAZRIQ010000335.1:0-2422 GCA_964600175.1 uncultured Melioribacter sp.
TTGCAGACTCTTCATGGAATATGAAATTACGTCTTTGGATCAACGATCCCAAACGTCATCATATTGTTCGTTCAGATGTCAACTGTGCTATCGTTAGAAAATTCAGAGAACACGAAATCGAGATTCCTTATCCACAAAGAGATTTGCATATACGATCCTCAATTCCTTTACCAACAAAAAGCAAAAGTTAATCTTTTAACGATCTCTCTAATGTTTGTTAACTATTGCTTGGCTTTGGCGCATTATCATGCAAATATTTCTTGAGAATACGGATATTTTCTTTGCTCAAATGTTTTGAAGATTTCCCGATAACTTTCACAAAAGTATTTATCTCTTCGTCGCTCACCGGGTAACCGATATTTGAACTTTTCGGCATCGAGTTGGAATCAGCTATCTTTTTACCTGAGTCATCTAGGAACACATAAAAGGGCAACCCGGATTTTTCCCCGCCGAACTTTTTCATAATATCACGTCCGCCGGGATTTTCCAAGGAATCGACTTTAGCCCCGCGTTCAAGTACATCTAAACGAGCAATCACAAAATTTTTGTCAAAAATACTCTTTAGTTCGTCACTGTTAATTGCTTTTTCAAGCCGCTTACACCACCCGCACCAAGATGCATGAAAAAATACGAAAACATTTTTGTTGCTTGCTTTAGCTTCCGTTACGGCAGTCTTTATAACTTTATCAGCGGGTAACGGTTTTCCAGACTGAGCCGTTACTGAAATTGAAACAAATAAAAACAATGCAACAAGTGTTAAAATTCTCTTAAACATGAAAAGATCTCCTTAATTGAACAATACCATACCTATTTATTTCTTCAAAACTTTCTCAATTTCCTTCTTAAATTTCTCGTATGTCTGCTTCCCTTCAAGAAAAGAAATTCTTTTACCGGACTTATCATAAATAAACGTTGCCGGCAGAGCCCCGTTCCAATTTTTATTCAAAGCATTTATCAAGTCTTCATCTTTTTCAAAACCGTTTACATAAGAGACAAAATTTGTTTTCTGTTTCTCCAAGAATGGTATAATCTTCGAATCAACTTCGTCCGGATAATCGATACTGACGCCGATAAAATCGATTGGCTTACCTTTATAGTCGCTTACCAGTTTTACAATCGAAGGAAATTCTTCTCTACACGGAACGCACCAAGTTGCCCACAAATTCAAAAACAACGCTTTGCCCTTTCGATTTTTCAAAAGGCTTTCAAGTTTCTGCTTATCGAGTTTTTCAACAACTATTTTACTCTTTTTACCGGTTTGAGCTGCAGCAAGCAAAGGAAAAACTAAAAAGATAATCAGCAACAGAATTGAAATTCTTTTCATTTTCAATTGACAAAGCTTCAGCATAGTCAATCTAATCGACTCTTTTTATTGTACAGCCGAAAGCTTTTGTCTTGGCAACAGTAACTTTTTTACCTGCAAGAACCTGATCCAAAGCATTTCGTAAGTCCTGATGCTCAACATCATCGCCCCTTCTTGAATCATCGATTCTACCATGGTAAAGGATCTCAAAATTTTTATTGAGCATGTAAGTTTCCGGTGTAACGGAAGCGTCGAATCTGTCGGCTATCTTATTGTTCGGATCTTTCAATATTGTGAAGTTAAGATTATGCTCTTTAGCATGGCTGGCAATCTCTTTAACATCTTCTTGCTTGTTGGAATTGATTCCAAGGAAAACCACGCCCTTGTTTTTATAATCCTCGTAAAGTTTTTCCATCCTTGTATTATAACCGTTGGAAACCGGGCACTGCGTTGCGATGAACATAATAACAATCGCTTTAGCATCTTTGTAATCTGACAAAGAGTGTTCTACACCTTTATAATCCTTAAGTGTAAAATTCTCAGCCTTTGATGGTTCCCCTGCTCTTGCCGAGATGTGTAAAAGAAAAATTACAACTACCGCTGCCAATATATTTTTGTACACGGGGTTTCTCCTTTGAAATGATTTTGATTTTTCGGTTCCATAATATATACACCTTAGTAAATTATCAAGCCAATTATAGCAAACAAAAAGAACATGCTTGTCCGATAACTTGTGTGTATCAATCGTATTAATTACCTTTAATTTGAAATCCAATCCGCTTAAATACTGTTTCATCTCCGCAGCATTACTCTGAAATAATTAACTCAGTAACTAGAAAGAACAAGAGAGTAAAAAATGAAATCATTAAAAAATATAATCATGATGGGATTACTTTTAACAGCATGCAAATCATCGAACGCCCAACCTGGAATAGAACCAGCATTTCCAAATTTAACTTTTGATCATCCTGTCGATATTCAATTCCCGCATGACAATTCAAATCGATTATTTGTGGTTTCACAGCCAGGTGTGATTTACGAATTCAGTAATCAACAAGACGCCGATTTTAAAAATAATTTTCTTGAATTTATTGGCTGTAAAAACCTCTCAGAGACAAA
>CAZRIQ010000335.1:2432-3398 GCA_964600175.1 uncultured Melioribacter sp.
AGTACTATACAGCGGCGAACAAGGTTTGCTCGGTTTGGCATTTCATCCGGACTATAAAACAAACGGTTATTTCTATGTAGACTATGTAGCAGATAACCCGAGAAGAACGGTAATAGCAAGATTCAAAGTCAGCGACAGTAACCCGGATAGTGCCGACACCGTAAGCGAAGAAATATTACTGGAAGTTCCACAGCCGTATGTAAACCACAACGGCGGACAAATTGTATTCGGCAGTGACGGTTACTTGTACATTTCTTTCGGCGACGGCGGTTCGGGAGGTGATCCTCAGAACAATGCACAGAATTTACAAAGTCTGCTCGGCAAAATTCTAAGGATTGATGTGAACACTAAAACGGATAGTACAAATTATGGAATTCCGGCAGACAATCCGTTTGCGGGAAATCAGAATGGATACCGCAAGGAAATTTATGCTTACGGATTAAGAAATCCTTGGCGCTTCAGTTTCGATGGCGAAACAAATAGACTTTGGGCTGCAGATGTAGGACAGAACACCTGGGAAGAAATCGACATGATTGAAAAGGGAAAAAACTACGGCTGGCATATTATGGAAGGATTTCATTGTTACAGTCCTTCAAGCGGCTGCGATACTACCGGACTAACTTTGCCTATTTGGGAATACGGACACGACAGTAACGGCGGTATTTCAATCACCGGAGGATATGTTTACCGTGGACAATCCGCACAAGATTTGGTCGGCAAATACATTTACGGGGATTACGGTTCAGGTAGAATCTGGGCGTTGGACTATACAAACAACACTGCAAACAATACACTTTTATTTTCAACCGGCTATAATATTTCTACATTTGGAATCGACCAGAACAACGAAATATATTTTGCTTCTTATAACGGAGAGAAATTATATAAGATAACCGGAACAACATCTATTGCCGGTAAAGCAGAAATCCCATCCGGGTTTAAATTGATGCAGAACTATCCGAACCC
>CAZRIQ010000336.1:0-3388 GCA_964600175.1 uncultured Melioribacter sp.
CCAACGTTTTCGACGGGAAACAACCGGGAACTGAACAAGAAATAAGAAAATATTTCAATAATGAAAACCCGGTTACATTGGAGATCGGGTGTGGGCACGGCGATTACACTATTAACCTTGCGAAAGAATTTCCTAAGAAGAATTTCATCGGTATCGATGTAAAGGGTGCACGCATTTGGGCTGGGGCAAAAACTTGTTTGGAATTAAAACTTAACAACGCTGCCTTTCTAATTTCCCGCGCCGAGAGACTGCCGGAAATCTTCAAGAACTTGAGATTCGAAGAAATACTGCTTCCGTTTCCCGATCCTCACGTTAGAAGAACAAGTGCGCCGCGAAGATTAGTCTCAACAGATTTTCTGAATATGTATAAGAAAATTTTGATGCCGGGTGGGAAGGTCTATTTCAAAACAGATAACGATAAACTCTACCGGTTTGCAATGGATAATATTCAAGCGCTTAATTTAACTATCTACGAATATTCGGAAGACTTATATTCCGATATGAAGCAAGATATTTACAGATCGATACAGACAAGGTATGAAAAGCATTACATCAGCGAAGGAAGAACTATAAAATATATTTGTTTCGGATTCGGTTAAAATCTTCAATCACTGAAAAATCACCCCGCGGTTGAACTAAAATTTTTGAAGTCGTTTCTCATAATTCAAAACAAAATAACGATTACCCTTTTTTACAATTTTGTGTCCCTCCGCTTCCAAAACCTTTTTGGCCTGCTTCACACCGCCGGGATACTTCGGATTCAACTCGCCGCCGAGTTTTAACGTCCGCCAATACGGTGTAATTCTTTTCTTACCTTGAAGAAGTTCTTCTTCCGCAGCTCTTGCCGCAATAGAAGCAAATATTCCGGTAGTAATCGGGCATGCAATTGTAGCGCCGTGTTTCTCTGCAAGTTTTGCACGGATATCGTTAATTGTAACGACTTTCCCTTTTCGTACTTTTTTCATTAGTTCGTCGACTTCAATCGGAGCCGGTATAACAAAAGTTCCGGTTCCCCATCTTTGATTCATTTTCCCCGTAATAACTTCAACGCGCGGAAGGTCTTTGTTGTCGTGCAGCTTTTCAATAAATGATTTTCTTGACTTCATTTCAGTACGCGTTGTTTATTACCACTTATTCGTTTTGGCAATTTTATCGTCGGCACCAAAAAGAACGAGCATATCGTCGGCTTGTATAATGTAGTTGGGGTCGGGAATATCAAACCCGGATTTTTCTTCTTCGGACGCAAAGGGAGACTGGGAATGTTTAATCATTAACACTTCCAGCCCGTAATCGTTTCTAAGCTTCAACTGTGCAAGTGTTTTCCCTACAAATTCTCTTTTCACATTTCTCTCAACGATTGAATACCCGTCGGCAACTTTCGATGTCATTGTTTTATCTATCGATTTCAACTCGCGCGCAAACCCGTCGGCAATATTATACTTGAGACTTTCTTTATTATATGTTGCAATTACATCCTGCCGCCAAACGGTACCGATCACTTTCTCCGGGTTCGAAATAGAAACTACGGGAAGTTCGTCGACATCTTTGCTTTCAAAAATTTTCATTACATGATCGAGATCGTCCGTATCGTTAACGATAACAAAATCCGGGTTGGCAATGTCGCGCGCAACCAGCATTTCCCTTATATGTTCGTATTCCGTAATGATCGGGCGGAGCTCGGCTTCCGTAATCATCCCGACTATCATTCCTTTTTCATTCGTAGTATAAAAAGTGCTGTGCGGTACATCCATAAGTTTACTTACCAAGGTTGTAAGCGGCGTGTTCTCCGGTATCAGCATTACATCTTCCCTGATTATTTCATCGACAACTCTTTGTCTCAGTATGCTCGATTCTCTTCCATATGAAAGTCTATATCCTTGTTCTTCAAGATGTTTAATATGAACCGATCCCTTCAAAAATATTTGTACCATCATTGTACTTGCAACAACCGCAAGCATAAGCGGAAGTATAAAGGAATAATCTTTCGTCATTTCGAAAATTATGAGTATAGCGGAAATAGGAATCGAGTTAACGCCTCCGAGAATCGCACCCATTCCTACAAGTACAAATGCGGTTGTATCGATACTAAGACCCCAAAAATAATTTAGGGCTACCGCAAATAAATAACCTACACACGCACCCATAAAAAGCGACGGCGCAAACAAACCGCCGAACCCGCCGGTATTCAATATTAAAGGAACAAGGATAAACTTAAGAGCCAAAAGAATCAGCACAACTTTCCAATCAAGTAATCGTTCAAGTATATGGTTGATGCCGATATAACCGATGCCGAAAATATCTCTATAAAAATATCCGCAAACCCCCATTATCAAACCGACGGTCGTCATCAAAACCCACTTTGGAATTTTCTTGGGGATTCTCTTATGAACAAATCTATCGAGTGCGCTCGAATAACGAATGAACAAGAGCGAAAGCAGTCCGGCAAAAATTCCGAGTATCGCGTAAAGATATAAATACTGGTAACTGATCGAAGGGCTGACAAAATGAAACACGGATTGATTACCGAGAAAAATTCTTGAAATGGTACTCGCGGTAACGGACGACAAAATCAAAACGGAGAACGTTGCCGTTTGGAAATCGTTAAGAAGAACAATCTCAAGCGCGAAGAATATTCCGCCCATAGGTGTATTAAAAATTGCCGCTATGGCAGCTCCGGCTCCGGCAGCAGTAAATATTCGTCTGCGTGAATCCGAAAGTTTTAAGATACTTCCAAGTTTACTTGCAACTCCGCCGCCGATTTGTGCCGCCGGACCTTCGGGACCGACAGTGTTGCCGGAACCGATGCTTATTACGGGCGCAATAAAATGAAAGAGTGTTGTTCTAAGAGGAATATAGCCGCCTCTTATTGCAACAGCTTTTATAACCTCCGAAACACCTCTTTGCTTTGAAACGTTCGGCGCTAACAAAATCATAACTGCCTGGATGAGCATTCCGATAGCCGGGATTGCAATTACCGCAGCAGCGCCGAGGAAAAATAAGCCGCTTGCTGTTTGCTCAAAGAAAATTTTGTTGAAAAACTCGATCGAATTGTGGAAGAAGACCGCGGCAAAACCTACAATTGCCCCGATAATTATTGCGAATATTGCAAATACGGTATAATCCGGGAGGGTAATTTTGGACAGTTTTTGTTCAAACCACCTACGTAAAAAAATATATACTTTTCTAAAAGATCTGCCGATGTTATCAGGTTCGTTTTTCATGGAATGCAAATATAACTAAACTAAATTTTCTTTTCTTTCTTGACCAAGGTCAATGTTGTGTTATCTTCTCATTTTTTTGTTTGCCGAAACTTTTCGCCTTATCAAAATCAACCGCAAAATAATTAGGAGGCGGGGCTTCAATAGAATAAATTTTCTTGTTGAGAACG
>CAZRIQ010000337.1:0-3376 GCA_964600175.1 uncultured Melioribacter sp.
GATGCCGTTGGAGCCGGAACATTAAGCGATTGCGAATTCGACAATGTTTATATAGATATTGAAAACACATCGGCAACAGTTCAAAACAGCAGATTCTTGAATTCAAATTACCCCGTAATTCTGGAAGACGGAGGAACCATAATTTCTTCCGGCAATGAATTCGATTCGAGTGTTAAATATCCCGGCTTAGGTATTCAAGGAACTGTTAGAAATGACTATACGCTCACGACTTCTCAATCACCGTTTTACATAAACAATTTGATTGTACGTGATAACGCGATATTAACTATTGAAAGCGGAACCGAAATCTTTTTCCCTTTGACTTCAGGTATTACAATCGGGTACAGCACATCTTCGAAAGGAGATTTTACGGCTAACCAAGTAAGCTTCACCGGTTTGAGCAGCAGCGATGCGCAGATTGCCGTTAAATACAATTCAACGGGACAAATATCAAATTGCTTCTTCAACAATAGTTATATAAATGTCGACAATTCTTCGCCGAACATTAACCATTCAAGATTCACCAAATGCAGTTACGCAATCACAACGAGAAATAATGCAAACCCGACAATATCATACAACGATTTCTACAACAACAACTATGCATTGAAAAACTACGGGACAAACACAGTTACTGCCGAAAACAATTTCTGGGGTGATCCTTCCGGACCGACACATGTAAACAATCCAACAGGAGTCGGACAAAAAGTTGACGGCTTGGTCGACTACACTCCGTTTATAACAATACCAAGTAACGGCAATATTAATCCTGAAGTAATTTTAACAGCAATCGACTTTGGAGAAAAAGTTATCAGCGTTTCAAGTGAACTGACCAAGAAAATAATCACAAGCAGCGGCAGTATTGATCTATTCATTAGTAAAATTGAAACAGATAATCCGGCTTTCGTTGTAACCAGCTCAACAAGTTTTTGGATCGCAAAGGCGGAAACTATCAGCGTGAAAGTTAAATTTACACCTGCGGCACAAACGAGCTATTCAAATAAACTGCTTGTTTATACAAACCAGGTAAACAATTCACCGCTGATAATCGACCTGTTTGGCAAAGGTGTTTCTACTTTGGCTTCAACACCTGAATCTTTAGATTTTGGTCAGGTCGATTTGAAAGACAATAAATCACTCACGCTAACATTGAGTAATATAGGCAACAAATCTGTAAAGATTGATTCAATAAAATCGACAAGCTCAAAATTTGCTTTCGTTGTCAGCAATGAAAACAATTTAATTGTCACGGAATATGATGAAACAATTTCAACGCCACAGGTTACGGCAATTAATAACGAAACTGCAGCATCCTCTTTTTGGCTTTATGTGGGCAGATCGAAAAATTTGTTGGTTACTTATAAACCTTCCGCAAGAACTGTCGAAACGGGATACCTAAAATTTTATTACTCGGGAACAATGGTTGATTCAGTACTAATGACCGGAGAAGGCTTTGCAAAACCTCTCTCTGCAAACATAACAAGTTTGAATTTCCAGAACTTCCCTTACTTATTTATGAATGTATCGGTAGATACATTTAACGTAGGAATTGAAACACTAACCGAATCTAATTTCGAAGTGTACGAAGAAGGAATCCGGCAACTTGACAATTTTTCGGTTGTTCCCCCCGGTGAAGGAAGCAGCGCGAGATTGACCGACATCATTTTCATTATGGACAACAGCGGAAGCATGGGCGACGAACAAGACGCTGTCGCCGCTAATGTTAACAATTTTGTAACTGGTCTTGCATCATCGGGAATCGACTATGCACTTGGACTTTGCCGGTATGGAAGTTCTACGGGAAATGGTGACCCAATTATAGAAGAAAACGGCATTTTAATTTCGGATGCCGACTATTTCAAAAACAATATCTGGACAAGGAACGTTACGGGCGGCGGTAGAGAACCGGGTTACTATGCAATACAGCAGTCGGCTTCGTCGTTCGCTTTCAGACCCGGTGCGCAAAAAATATTTATAATAATTACAGATGAAAATCCGGATCAAGGCGGCGCTACCGTAGACCAAGCTTTATCAGTTTGTTTGACAAATAATATCACTTTGTTTGCACTAACGAATTCCAGTTTGTATGATATGTTTACACCTCTCACATATGCTACACAGGGAGAGATATACGATATTCGTTCCGACTTCTCACAAATATTAGATTACATCTCAACACATATATCGAGCAATTACCTGGTTCAATACAAGTCTTCCGATCCCCTTGCAAACAACTATAACAGAGAGGTTGTAATTAAGGTAAATTACAATTCGAATACTGCAACCGATACCACTCATTACAACCCGGGTTCCATCCCAAAAATTCAAAGAACCGATTCAACTTTAGCAATTCATTCACAAGCGTGGGTTGAAGGAACACAGTTTAAGATTCAGGTTATAGTAACGGATGAGGTCGAACCGTTCGTACAAAACGCCGCCCTCTATTATAGAACTACCGGCACAACAAATTTTTACAGTACAATAATGATTAGTGAAGGACAAAATAAATATTACGCGAATATTCCCACGTCAATTGTAAAAACACCGGGAGTAGATTACTATATAACTGCCTCCGACGGTAACCTTACGGCATCTGATCCTAAGATGAACCCAACACAGAATCCATATCAAATAGCAATTTTGCCGAATGTCGCACCGGAAATCCAGCATACAATTGTTGAACACGCTTCAAAGAATACAGCTGTTCAAATCGACGCATTTGCTACGGATAACACGAACCACATTTCGGAAGTTAAATTATACTACAGGAAAGTCGGACAGCTAACTTACCAAATAGCAAACATGCCTTTAGTATCCGGGAATAATTACAGCGGGACAATCCCCTCGGCATTTGTCACAACACAAGACATTCAATATTACATTAAAGCGGCTGATGATTTTTATTTGAGCACATATCACGGAACTTCGTCTGAGCCTCACACAATTGCAATTGTGGCAACAAGCGTAGCTGCACAATTGGACACTCTCGCAAAAGGTCCTTCAATCAAAAACGTTCAGGTTCCCGAAAGCGGAACCGGCTATTGTTATTTCAAGCTAACCTCAAACGGCAACCCGGTTTATTCAAATAATACTGTTAAAGCGTTACTTACATCAGGAGACAGAACAATAAACGTAGAAGGCATGTTTTTGAAAAGTGGTGTTTTCAGGCTGGACATTCCGAGTGCAGATTTGCCTGATAACAATGTTTACAATTTTCAATTGGGAAGCGGGATAACCGTAAGTGATACTTTCTACACTTTCAACAGTACTCAATACATAATTAATATTCGTAAAATTCCCTCACCATTTCAAAGAACGTGGAGCGTGTTTGCAGGTGGTAGCGCCGGTGTAAGCGGAACGGCTGCTTCTGTCGGTG
>CAZRIQ010000338.1:0-3371 GCA_964600175.1 uncultured Melioribacter sp.
TAAAAGCTTCTGAAATTACTGTTATCGAAGCAAATTAGTGGGCCCAGAAGGACTTTCCCGAAGGGATCACTTCGTGAGAACCTCCGACCCCCCCGACAAGTTATGAGTATAACTTGTCGGGATGCTCTAACCAATCCGATTCGACTATGTCGAACCAAGACCTCGTCCCGCTAGGGTGGGACGGGCTGATTCCTCCAATCTTTTTCATGTATTCAATAGCTCTTCTGTAATTCTTAAAAGACTTTAACTTTTTCTCCAATTGCATCGCTTCTGATTTGGTTTCGACTTCTTTGTAGATAATAATTCCCCAAATTTCCGATGTACCGGTAAATCCTTTGTGTTTGGCGTTATGCTTTATGATTCTTTGTTGAAGGTTGGAAGAAAAGCCAATGTAATGTCTGCTTTGGTCAGATTCTAATATATAAACAAAGTAACTCATGAATTGACTTAAAAGCTTCTGAAATTACTGTTATCGAAGCAAATTAGTGGGCCCAGAAGGACTTGAACCTCCGACCCGCTGATTATGAGTCAGCTGCTCTAACCAACTGAGCTATGGGCCCTTGCTCTTGTGTATTAAAAAGCGTTGCAAAATTAGTATTTTATAAAGTCCTAAACAAATCTTTATACTACTCTTAAAAGTATTTTATAATCTGGATTGATGTGCTTTGTGAGTTAAGCTCTATAATAATAGCGACTTATTCAAATTTTGTTAAATCAAAAAGTTGAGTAATTGCCAAAAATATTGCGCAAAAATGAATTAAAAACTATATTTGTTTTCCGTTTTTGCCGGGGTGGCGGAACTGGTAGACGCACAGGACTTAAAATCCTGTGGGTGTTTACACCCGTGCCGGTTCGAGTCCGGCCCTCGGTACTTGTTCAAGGAAAAAGTAAAAAGTATTAAGGAAAAAGTACAAAATGTGATTTACACACATTTAACTTTTTACTTGCTTTAACAAATGTTTAAGCAGAATAGCTTTTCACTTTTAACTTTCTACTTTGAACTTTTTACTTGGTTAGGGGTTCTTAGCTCAGTTTGGTTAGAGCGCCCCGACTTGTCGGGGAGATTATATTTTTTACTTAATTGAATTACTAAAGAATAGAAGTATTAAATGAACAAATAATTTTATCGGGTTCTTAGCTCAGTTTGGTTAGAGCGTCTGCTTGACGTGCAGAAGGTCATAGGTTCGAATCCTATAGAACCCACGATAACCGGAGATACTCCGTTTTTTTTTATTTAAACGACTATGAATGATAAAATTAAAATAAAATTCCCTGACGGTTCCGAAAAAGAATTCGATAAAGGTATAACTCCTTTTGAGATTGCGAAAAGTATTTCTAACCGTTTAGCAGAAGATGCACTAGTTGCTAAGGTCAATGGTGAAGTGCGTGATCTTTCAACAAAGCTAAATGATGATTCTGAACTACAGATACTGACTTTCAAAGATCCCGACGGAGAGCATACATACTGGCATTCAACTTCACATTTAATGGCTCATGCGATTCAGTCGTTGTATCCCGAAGCAAAATTTGGTGTTGGTCCGGCAATTGATAGCGGATTTTACTATGATATTGATATCAATACTCAGCTTTCAGAGGATGACCTCTTAAAGATAGAGAAGAAAATGCTTGAGATAACTCAGAAGGGAAATCCTTTCAAACGTTCAGAGTTATCAAAACAGGATGCTCTTAAGTTTTTCAAAGAGAAGGGTGATCCTTACAAGCAGGAAATTATTAGTGAACTAGATGAAAGTAAAGAAGTAATTAGTATTTACGACGAAGGTGAGTTTACCGATCTTTGTACCGGTCCACATATTCCTAACGCAAGCAAAATCAAATTTGTTAAGCTTCTCAGCATTTCAGGTTCTTATTGGAGAGGTGACGAAAAAAATAAGCAGCTCCAAAGGATTTACGGTATTTCATTCCCTAAAAAGAAAATGTTGGATGACTACACTGCATTTCTTGAAGAAGCAAAGAAGAGAGACCATAGGAAAATCGGAAAGCAGCTTGATCTATTTAGCATACATGAGGAAGCAGGTGCAGGTTTAATCTATTGGCATCCTAAAGGCGGGAGGGTAAGGAATACAATAGAAACATTTTGGCGTGATGCACATCTGAAAAACGGTTACGAAATTTTGTATTCTCCACATATTGGGAAAAGCTGGCTATGGGAAACAAGCGGACATTTAAGCTTCTTTAAAGAGAATATGTATTCGCCTATGGAAATAGATGAACAGGATTATTTCATCAAACCGATGAATTGTCCGTTTCATATTATGATTTATAAATCAAAACTTCATTCATATCGTGATTTACCGTTGCGCTGGGCTGAGTTGGGAACTGTTTACCGTTATGAAAAAAGCGGTGTGCTTCATGGTCTGTTGAGGGTTAGAGGTTTTACACAGGATGATGCTCACATCTTTTGTGCTCACGAACAAATAGAATCGGAGATAATTGAAGTAATTCGTTTTTCCATTTATATGCTGAAGTCATTTGGTTTTGAGAGCTTAAGTTTTTACGTTTCAACGAAACCTGAAAAAGCTGCCGGTACCGAAGTAGGTAGTGACGAAATGTGGGAACAGGCTACTGGATTGTTGAAAACAGCTCTTGAAAAAGAAGGTAGAGAATATATAATGGATATTGGCGGCGGTGCATTTTATGGTCCGAAGATCGATATTAAGATTAAAGACGCCTTGGGAAGGGAGTGGCAGTTAAGTACTATTCAGTTTGATTTTAACTTGCCGGAACGGTTTGATATGAAGTATATTGGCGAAGATGGAAAAGAACATCGGCCGTTTATGGTTCATAGAGCTTTGCTGGGATCGATAGAAAGATTTATGGGAATTTTAATCGAGCATTACGGGGGAGCATTTCCAACCTGGCTGGCTCCACTTCAGACTGTTGTTATTCCGGTATCACAGAATTATTTTGAATTTGGAGAATCGGTTTGTAATCAATTAAAAGAAAATAATATAATTGCAGAGTTGGATAGAAGAAATGAGAAGATAGGTTATAAAATACGCGATTGGGAAACCCAGAAAGTCCCTTATATGCTAATAGTCGGAGAGAAAGAAAAAGAAAGTAATTCAGTTTCAATTAGGCAGCACAAAGTTGGAGATAAAGGAAGTCTTCCATTAACAGACTTCATAAAACAGATAACTTCGGAAATAGACAACAAAATCAATCATAATTAGGGAGGTCGTTTATCACTCAAATTAATTATCGGGTCAACCAGGAAATTAGAATTCCACAAGTTAGGTTAATTGATTCAGACGGAGAACAAGTAGGAATAGTAAGCGTAAAGGAAGCTCTAAAAAAAGCACAAGAACAAGAATTGGATCTTGTTGAAATAGCTCCACAGGCTACTCCGCCTG
>CAZRIQ010000339.1:0-3370 GCA_964600175.1 uncultured Melioribacter sp.
GATAATTCCTGAAGTGCCGCAATCGTTTTATAAAATCCCTTTTGAACTACTCTTTTGTACTCGAACCAGTAATCGAACAAGTCTCCCAGTATAAACAACTCGCTGCACTTACCTTTTGCAAACCTCAGAAATTCAACCAATAAATTTTCTTTCGCTTTTTCAACTTCAGGCGGTTGAAGACCAAGGTGAATATCGGATATAAAAAAATATGTTTTGTTTTCAGTCAAATTGGTCTAAATGATTTAACAGATACCGAACAAATATCCGAAAATTATTTTTGTTTTTCTTGATATATAGTTGCCAAAAGCCAGCTTTCGGGATCAAGGTCTATTCTTTTCGATCTTTGTTTTAATCCGATTTCAAACGTAGTATCCCTCGAAACAACGTAGAAATTTCTGTCGACGAAATCCTTTTGATCTCCCACAAAAATCCTTATATCAATAGGAAACTTAAACAAGTGAAAACTCTTTTGCTCTTGAGAAATCTTTACCCACATATTGTATTTATTTTTGACCGAATCGACACCCCAGTTGTAAATGATGTTTGGAATTCCGATCCCTTTAAAGACCCATTCGTCAAAGAAATATTTTAAGTCTTTGCCGGAAACTTCTTCACACACTTCTTTGAAATCTTCAGTAGAAGCATTTTTGTACTTGTGAAATTGATAGTAGTCTTTTAAAATCTTGAAAAATGTACTGTCCCCAACTTCCCTTCTCAACATATGAAGTACCCACGCGCCTTTGTTGTAAATCATTCTACTGAACAAATCTGCCGACGGATCGCAAAGGGTACCGTATTCGAAATCGCCGAAAAAAGATTGCATTGTAGAACTAAGAGCATTTTTGCCGGCTTTGTGTTCCCAATACAACGCTTCCGAATAAGTTGCAAAACCTTCATTCAGCCAAATATCTTTCCACGTTTTGGGAGTAACCGCGTTCCCCCACCATTGATGAGCAAGTTCATGAACGAGCATATCGCTGAAAAACTTTTTGCCTGTTATAAAGACAGATCCTATACCGGTAATAGTTTGGTTTTCCATCGCACCGGAATTCCACAAAAATTCCGCCACGCCGTACTTTTCTTTCATGAACGGGTATTCCCCGAATATTCTTTCGAAGAAAGCTAAGTAGGAATCATGATCTTTGAAATCTATTTTGGCTTCACTGAGTTTATCAGGCATTACATAATAAGTAAGAGGCAGAGTATCTCCCTTACTGTCTACAAATTTTCCAGAAAAAGATTTGTATTCCGCTGAATAAATTGCTATCAAATAAGTCGAGACTGGATAAAGAGTTTTCCAATGATAAGTTTTTCTGCCACCTGAAAGAGCTTGTCCTACAAGTATCCCGTTTGAAACAGATACATCTGATGAATCATTTGTGATATAAATATCCGCTAATGCTTTATCCGTCGGCAGATCGTTACACGGGAACCACGTTGAAGCAAAAACCGGTTCGCTTAAGGAATAAACAAGACTCTTGCCGTCAACCTCGCCGAATTCAAACGAACCGAAACCAAGACTCTTAGGTTTACCGGAATACTTTACGACAATAGCAAAAGTGTCATTCAGCAAATCATTTGAGAATACTTTTAAATGCGTTCCCTCGTTTTCAAAGTTAGCGCGCTTGCCGTTCAATGTTATGCCGCTGATTGAAAAGTTGTCGTAAAAATTAAGGTAAATTTCTTTAGCGGGTTTTATCAGCCTGCCGTTGATTTCAACCCTAGAAGAAATTATTTTCTTATCAGGATACAGATCAAGGTGCAAATCGTAATGTCTGATGTCAAGGTTTTGCTGTGCTGGTGAATAATATTCGGCTAAGAAATTCTCATCGAAACCCTTGAGTACAAATTTTTTAGAAACATAATCCGTAGCCCGGTGTAAAATCGAGTGAAAATTGTTAACAATTAGAAACACAGCAGCTACAAATAACAATGCGCCGACTATAAGCAGATATTTTCTAAGCTTCATAAAACGGCAAATTAATTAAGAGTGGTTATCCTTGGTTCATTCAAACTTAACAATTTCTTTGATTGCCAATCAATTCTATATTGGATATATTTTACATCAATAATGTCAGGTTAAAATGGCTTATACGGGATCAAGTATATTAAGAAAAACACTTACAATGATTTTGGCAGGCGGTCAAGGTGAAAGACTATTCCCGCTTACTAAAGAAAGGACTAAACCGTCCGTTCCTTTCGGCGGTAAGTACAGAATAATCGATTTCACATTATCCAACTGTCTGAACTCGGGTTTAAGAAAAATTTACGTTCTCACTCAATACAAATCCGATTCGCTCAACAGGCATCTTTACGAAGCATGGAATATTTTTAATCCCGAACTGAATGAGTTCATTTATTCGCTTCCACCACAATTTAAAATAAGCAACAACTGGTATCTCGGTACCGCAGACGCTATACACCAAAATTTCAATCTCATCGAAGACGATTCATACAACTGGGTTCTCTTGCTTTCGGGCGATCATATCTACAAAATGGATTATCTAAAGATGATTCAATACCACATTGAAAAGAAAGCCCAGCTCTCTGTTTCATCAATCGATATTCCGAAAGAACAGGCAACCAGGTTCGGCGTTGTAGAAATCGATAATGATTATAGGGTTAAGTCGTTTGTCGAAAAGCCAAGTCATCCGCCTGTAATACCGGATGACCCGGGTTCGTCGTTTGTAAACATGGGAATATATGTTTTTAATGTTGCCACGCTTAAAGAAGTAATTACTAAAATGGAAAACGATAAAATTAAAAATCACGATTTTGGGAAAGACATTATTCCATACATGTTGAGAAACAATTACGACGTATACGTCTATAAATTTATCGATGAGAACAAAAAGGATAAACCATATTGGGTCGATGTGGGAACAATCGACAGCTATTATGCTGCGAGTATGAATTTGATAAGCATAGACCCGGATTTCAATTTGTACAGCAACGATTGGCAATTAAGAACCAAGCAGCTTCAATATCCTCCTGCAAAAACCGTATCACATGAAGGTGAAAGAGTCGGGAGAGCATTTAATTCGCTCATTTCCGACGGAACAATCATCTCCGGTGGATTGGTCGAACGTTCCATCATAGGATTCAATGTTCGGGTAAACAGTTATACATACATAACTGATTCAATTATAATGGATAACTGTAACCTCGGTCGTCATGCTCGAATAAGAAGAGCAATCATTGATAAGAATGTCGTTGTACCGGAAGGTTTCGAAATCGGGTTTGACGTTGAAACCGATAAAAAAAGATTTACTGTTTCGGATACAGGAATAGTAGTAATCCCTAAAAACTACGTTTTCAAATAAAAATTATTCCATAGCAGCTTACCACCCAAGTTTTCTATCCTGGAAAT
>CAZRIQ010000340.1:0-3338 GCA_964600175.1 uncultured Melioribacter sp.
ACAATTGTTGATAAAATTACGTCCCCAATACCGCGTAGTTTTATAATCAATATTTTTTTGACTTTTGTTTTATCGATAATAGTCATTGATAGGTCTTAAACTTATTGAACCGGTTCTTCTTTGCCAGAATTGAAGAATAAAACAGCACATATAATTAGGATTAAAGTATTTTCAATAATTTTTTGAATTCCGACTTTTTGTGCACCGAGAACTCCGTAACACCCGCAGTCAATATTAATTCCGCGAATCAAAGCGATTGAGACTGCGAATGTGAAAATTAATGTTAACGAAAAAATAAGTGCCAGGTTTTCTTTCGGTAATGTATTGAACAATAAAAGAATTCCGGCAAACATTTCAAGCCATGGAAAGAAAACAGCAAGTAAATTAATTAGTGGGAAAGGGAACAAACGGTAGTTTTCAATTGCCGTTGCGAAAGTAGATGGATCATTAATTTTTTCAACGCCTGCATAGATAAACAATAGAGAAATAATTACTCTCAAGATTAGGAAGACAACAGTTTTTTCTTTCTCTAATTTCATTTCAATTATCCTTTTCAACCGGATAATTTGCATTTATCCATTCTCTCCAGCCGCCTTCAAAGACAAGTAGTTTTTCAAAGCCTAATTTTTGCATTTCTGCTGCTAGTCTCATACTGACTTCACAATCATCGTCGCCGCAATATAAAACGTAACTTATTTTTTTATTAAGTGATTTTACTATTGGAAGATCAGGTTCAAATTTGTACTCGGCAATATTTGTTGCATTTGGGATATGACCTTCTGCAAATTCCCATTGATCACGTGCATCAATAAACAATGCGGTAGAATCCTTAAAAATATGGTAAGCCTGATCCGAAGAAATTTTAAGAATTTTTGAATCGGAAGTATTTATTGTTCCTTCCGAATCATTTTTTAATATTTCAGCTAGATCGTTTTGAGAAGCGTTTTCAATTTTCTTTTCATGCCGGATAAACTCAATTCCTTTTGGTGAAATTGCATTGTAAACTATACCGGTAAAAATCGAGGCGAGTATAATCAATAACAGCTTGTTTAAATTTATGGTTTTCAATTTCATGACTGCAAATTAACAAGATTATTATAGTTGAGCAATTTCACAATTTGATAGAACATTATTCATCATCCAACATTACACAATTGTTGGGGATTTCCGGCTTTACCATTATTACATCTTCTTTAGCTAGGATTACCTGTCCTGGATCCAAATCTTTTCTTTTGCGAACAAATTTTTTCAAAGTATAACTTACAGGTGCTAGGGAAGAAGTCTTTGATTTACTATAATAAGCAGCAACAGCAGCAGCAGTTTTTATTACCGGTTTTGGAATCCCTTCTTTGGGATTATCGACCCTCAACACCGCATGCGAACCTGCTGATCCTCTCGCGTGAAACCAGTAATCATTTTGTTTAGCAAATCTTGTAGTCAACAGATCGTTGTTTTTACTGTCCTTGCCGACATACAAATGATATTTGTCTGCTATTACAAAATGCCGGAAATTAAAATTCTCTTCGTGTTTTTTGCCCATCCTAGATTGTGAACCTATCTTAAAAGTCTTCTTCAGTTCTTCTAATTTATCAAAACTAGGATTCGAATTCAGAATATGATCGTATTCCGTAAGCTTTTCAAAAGTTTTTTGTGATAATTTATATAACTCTATCGACTTCACGTAGTTTATTTTTTCAGCTCTTGCTTTGTTAAAATGGTTGTCCACATTTTTATTCGGTGAAAGTTTCGGATCGAGTTTTGCTTTGATTTTTTTGCCCGATTCGTAATCATCCAGTATTATTTCCGACATCCCTTTTTTAAGTTGTGAAATATTAGACAACAGAAGATTCCCAATTTTATGATACTGCTCTTCTTTCGATCCTTCTTCAATCCTCACTTTTAAATTATTTAATTTGTTCGAACACTTCTCCAATTCCTTCTTAACATGTTTTTGAAGTTGGTTTAAAAGCAAATCTCGACCGGATGTTTTGTAAAGAATCGATAAATAGTAACCGATTGAATCGAGGTAAATATCGAATAACTTTGCAGAATCCGGAATGTTTATTTGCTTGAATGTCTGCGGCATTAAAACCGGCTCATGCAGTTCATCGGAATAAAAAACTGAGATTTTTGAATGCATAATTTCGTTCAATAGTTCCGGCAAATTGTTAATAGAATACTTTCGAAGACTAAGTTCGTTAATGATCTCTTTGCTTATCGAAGGGATTTGTTTACTGATTTTTGTGATATCCAAATCCTTTAGGTCTAGAGAATAAGCATCCAGAGAGCTGATATAGTTTTTGTTTTCAAGTTCCTCCTTGATTGTTTTTTCATCATTTGCATTCTTTATCTTTTTGAACGATTCGACTTTCCCGGATTTGTCGATCAAAAAAACATTGCTTTTCGATCCTCTAATCATAAAATAAATTGAGGAGTTTTTCATAGTTATTCTTATAATTCTGTCGTGGAGAGCTATTGAAAACTCGGTAATCTTATCCGGTAGATTATTTTGGAAAAAACTAATTACGTTTTTTTTCGCTTTGTAATGTGTTTCTTTCTGATAAATAAGGGACAACCGTTGATCCGTCGAAATTATTAAGTGATAGTCTTGATGATCGGAATGAGGGATGTGAAGGTACAGTCTTTCTTTTTCTTGCGTGAACGCTTCAAATATTTTTTTATTCTTTAGCTCGTTGTTTAATTCGTCGACGCACCTTAATAAGTAATAATAATTCTTGTGTAATTGCATATCCGTAGTTATTCATGACTTGAAATTTTTTCTTTCTTTTTCAGTCAAATCGAAAATCTTATGGAATAATCTTTTGTCTATACTTGTGAATTCAATGTCCCGCCGGTTCATTACAACTTCGGCAGTCTCCTTAGATTTTTTTAAATCATATTCTTCCATTGCAGTAGGGGTACCCCACGTGAAGGATGGAATGTACTTAGATGGAAAGCCTGCTCCGAAAATGTTTGAGGAAACACCTACGATTGTACCTGTACTAAACATTGTGTCGATTCCGCTCTTAGAATGGTCTCCCATCATTAATCCCAAAAATTGGGATTCCGTATTGACTGTCTTGTTGTTCAACTGAACGGATACTTTACTGTAATTGTTTTTAAGGTCGCTCGTATTTGTTCCGGCACCGATATTTACGAAACTTCCCAAATACGAATGACCTAAAAATCCATCGTGCTGTTTATTCGAGTAAGAATGGATAATGGAATTTTCAATTTCGCCGCCAACCTTACACACTTTACCGATACTTGTGTTGTGATAAATTGAAGTTTTCATTTTAACTATAGTGTCGTCTCCAATATAAGCCGGGCCTTGGATT
>CAZRIQ010000341.1:0-3333 GCA_964600175.1 uncultured Melioribacter sp.
ATAATATGTTGGATGAAACAACAGGCATATCTTATTTTTGTTTCCTTTATTCAAAGGAAAGCCTGGATATTGATGGAATAATGAGAGAAGTTGAAAATGCCAATGGCGGATTTTGGGAAAGAATAAAGACAGTGCTCAAGGATAAAATAGTTGATAAAAATAATATTATTTACGATTATGATGATAAAATTAATTTTAAGGCGAAAAGTAAGGGTAGAACTGTTGTTCCGGTGCTTGTAGAAATAAATCACATTTGAATTGTAAAGAGCAAGTAAAAAATTAAACGGAATAAATAAATGAACAATATCAAGGGAACCATAATCCTCATAATACTAATCTTTTCAATTTCTAAACCTATTCTTGCGCAAGAAAAAGTAAGTGCAACTTTTGAGGCAATTGAAGGAAAAGTTTTAATATATTATACAATTAAAGGCGACGTCAATCAAGAATACAAGATTGATATTGTATTAAAAAGAACAAGTGTTCCTTCTTTCGAACTTGTGCCTGAGGAAATGTCGGGAGATATTGGTACTGGCAAATTTGCTGGAACTCAAAAAACAATTATTTGGCATATCAAACCTGAAGAACAGGAAAAACTTGATGGAGATGATTTTTATTTTGAAGTAACTGCAACAGAGGTTGAAGAAGGCGGCGGATTTCCCTGGCTATATGTTATCGGAGGCGCTGCTGTTGTAGGTGGAGCTGCTGCATATTTTATTTTAAAAAAAGATGAAACCGGTGGAGAAACTACAAATTTACCGATCCCACCGGGAAGACCGTAAAATTTTTAAGGTGCTAAAATGAAAACTTTAATATTCATTTTTTCCCTTTTGGTAACTATACCTCTCCTGGCACAAGTGACGGGCTCAACCCAAACAGGAAGGCTATTCCCCCAAAAAAATGTTGAGGAAAAACCCAAAGAATCGATTCCCCCAAGAATTATTATTAACGAGCCTTTATTGAACAATCTTAACGAAGCATCTTCCAAACAAACAAGCATTACAATAAAAGGAACAGTAATAGATAACTCAAATATGTCTTCGGTAACTGTTAATGGGACTAAAGCAACTATTCTTGCTGATAAAGATTTTTTTATAGCAGTTCCTTTAAAAGATGAAATAAATAATATTAAAGTTGTTGCTGTAAATTCAAACGGTATTAGTGGTGAATTTATATTCGTAGTTAAAAAAGATATTGATTCGCGCGGACCTACAATTACTGTAATGGAACCTTCGGTAACCCGCGGTATTAAGGTCATAAGAAAAAGCGAAATTGCTACCGTAAGAGGTTATGCTATTGATCCGAGTGGAGTAATTGAAGTTAAAGTTAACAACCAGAGGGCACTGCTTCTGGATAATGGTGAATTTAAAACCGATCTTTATCTGAAGATGGGAAACAATAAAGTAGTAGTGCAGGCAACCGACAATCACCTAAACACAGCAATAGATACTTTTACTATAGAAAGAAAGCTTGAAGATATAATTACGGTAGGAAGATATATTGCATTGGTAATAGGTATAAATTCTTACACTGGTTATTGGCGGTCTCTTAGAACTGCTGTTAATGATGCAACGGAATTTGCTGAAGTACTTAAGAAAGAATATCAATTTAACGAAGTTTATACGTTAATAAACGAGAACGCTACAAGAAGAAATATTATTGAAAAGTTTGAATGGCTTTCCAGGAATATCACACCCGATGACAATCTATTAATATTTTATGCGGGGCATGGACAGTTTAACAAAACTTTAAATAAAGGTTACTGGGTTCCGGTTGATGCCCACACAAATTCAATCGCGGATTATATTTCTAACAACGATGTTAAAACATTCCTTGGAGGTATTCCATCAAAGCATACTTTATTAATTACGGACGCCTGCTTTGCAGGTGATATTTTCAGAGGGAGTAATACCGAGACTTATCCTTTTGACCCAAGCAATATGTCAAGATACTATAAAGAGGTTTACCGAAAACAGTCCAGGTTGGCAATAACATCCGGTGGTATTGAAGAAGTAATGGACAGTGGTAAAGAAAATCATTCAATATTCACTTATTATCTTCTTAAGGCATTAAAGGAAAACAAAAATAAGTATATGGATGCCAGTCAACTCTTCAACGAATTCAAAGTAGCGGTTACAAATAACTCTGAACAAACACCGATCCTTCAGGCAGTTAAAGACACAAACGATGAGGGTGGAATGTTCATTTTTGTTAAAAGAGATAAATAACAGTTTATATCATAAAAAGAAATTCTAAACTATGAAAAGAATTTTGCTGTTTGCAGGCTTTCTTCTCTATATAACAGAAGGATATTCTCAGGATCTACATAAAGTTCAAGAGGTAAAGGGAAGTACAAGTGAAAAAATTGTTTTGAATATTCCCAAACAATCTGGAATTCTTGCTTCATCTCTTTCCGAATCTTTTGAGTCAACCACTTTTCCACCAACAGGTTGGACGGTATTTACATTTGGTGGAAGTGGCTGGAGCAGAGAAACTGTAGGGACACCTTTACCTGTGTGGGGAGAAAGCGAGATTACCACCCCTCCAGACGGAGGAAATGCTGTCGCGTACTGCACATTCAGTTTTGATTCCTTATTTAACGATCAATGGTTAGTGACTCCACTAATTCAAGATATTCAATCGCAAGATACGCTCTACTTCTGGATGCGAAATCAAATATATGATTACTCAGATTCAGTTTATATTTATTATACAACCGACGGAACGAATTTCAATCTAATCGGGCAGGTTAATTATCCTGAATTGGGCGATACAAACTGGGGCAAATGGTATGTACATTTAGGTGAGTATATTTCTGCAGGTTCTAGCGGTTATATAGGTTTCAGAGAATTTTTATTAGACAATCAAACTAATGGAGGAGCAATTTGTTTAGATCTTGTTGAAATTAAAGGCGCTGAAACTTCTGCTGTTCCTACAGTGACTACAAATAATGCTTCAAATGTTACTTCCAGCTCTGCAACATTAAACGGTACCGTAAACCCAAATAATGCTTCAACAACTGTAACTTTTGAATATGGAACATCTGCATCTTATGGGACAGAGATACCGGCAACCCCAAGCTCCGTGAATGGGAATTCTGCTGTTAGTGTGAGCGCAAATTTAAGTGGACTGCCATCAAATTCAACTTATCATTACCGTGTAAAAGGAACTAATAGTGTGGGTGTTAGCGGTGGCGCAGATGTAACTTTTACTACGTCTTCATCAACATCTGCACCTTCAGCAACTACTTCCATTGCAACAAATATAACTTCCAGTTCTGCAACACTAAACGGCACGGTAAATCCAAATAATTCTTCAACAACCGTAGTTTTT
>CAZRIQ010000342.1:0-3333 GCA_964600175.1 uncultured Melioribacter sp.
GTATCAAACAATTCGTTTGCCGGAACATACAAGCCGTCCTGAATTCCGTAAGCACCGGCTACTACGTGATATCGTACATCAGAGAATCGTGGATTTGATAGAATTGTTGCTACACCGGCAACTGAAAGAAGATCATCAACATCTGTTTTACAATCGAAATGTGCTAAAAGTAAATCTTTATCTACCCGGAATTTACCGATAAGCGTGGTTGAAGATTCTTTAGAAGAGCTTGGTGTAAAAAACACCAAAAGAATTAATAGTTGAATAAATTTAGGAAACATGATTATACCTCAATTCGATTGTTAATGGCGTTACAAATAACCGGTGCCCAAAACTACAATTGTTATAAACCTTTTTATTTTAATTCTATTTTGTTAACTAAATCAACTTTAACAACAAACTTACTTTGAAAACGAATGCCGATAACCACATCAAACGACCGCATCTAACTTGTCCGCCTCTGGCGGGCTGTCGCCTTAAGCCACGGGCTAGGCATTTTTATCTGAGCAAAATTAATTTTTTCGTTTCCAGAACCGTTTCTTCCGCCTTACATTTTTCAGATAGTATCTGTTCATAACCAAGCTGTTTCGGATCCTCATCTACATGGTTAAGTCCAATAAGGTATGTTGCATAACCGGTATCCTTAAGAATTTCGGCTATATGACGTTCGGAATCGTTTAGCCTCCACCACCATGGTGCGTGAGTTAATCCCATTAAACCATTTGATTGAGGATATCGTCCTGTAAGAAGGCTTCCCCTGCCGGGCGAACAGACTGCCGAATTTGAATAACAACTTGTAAAACGTAGACCTTTAGATGCAAGCCGGTCCAGGTTATCAGTTTGTAAGGATTGCACTCCATAACATCTAATATGCTGACCGATATCATGGCAAGTTATCATCAGTATATTTGGTCTACTTTAATTTTGTTCTTCCGTTTATTTCACTGAAATCAGGATATGTTGACGTTATTACTCCTGCAGTAGCTATTGCAGAAGATTTTAAAAAATCGCGTCGTTTCATCTTTAAGAAGATAGGGGAGTTATTTTTAATAATTGTGTAAACTTAAGCGAAAAGATGGAAAATGGAAAATGTAAAGAACCAAAAGGCAGATGAGGAGGAATGACTTTGAGACTGTGGGAATTGGGATGTGAGAAAACGGATGTTAGATACTGGATACTTGATGCTGGATCATTGAATAGGGCAGAAAACAAAGCGCTAAGACATTCTCATTATCACATCACACACAATCCCCATTATCTTACGTTCACAAATTCAGGATGACGGTGTATCTACTTCTTTATCGGAACGCGTTTATCAATAATCTGGTCAACGATTTTATATTCTTTAGCCTCCTCCGCGGAAAGAAAATGGTCGCGATCGCAATCCTGCGTAATCTGTTCAATAGTTTTACCTGTATGCTCTGCAAGAATTCTATAAAGAGTATCTCTTGTTTTCAGCATTTCTTTAGCGTGAATTTCAATGTCGGTAGTTTGTCCCTGCAGACCGCCAATCCATGGCTGGTGAATCATAATTTTTGCATTCGGAAGCGCTGTTCTTTTTCCGGTTGTTCCACCCGCCAATAAAATTGCGCCCATACTTGCAGCCATTCCAACACAAATAGTTGAAATATCTGGTTTGATATATTTCATCGTGTCATAAATTGCAAGTCCGGCAGTTACACTCCCACCGGGAGAATTGACATACAAATTTATATCCTTCTCGGAATCTTCCGCTTCAAGAAAAATAAGCTGTGCAATTATTAAACTTGCAATGTGGTCATCTATTGCTGTACCGAGAAATATAATTCTTTCTCTTAACAAACGGGAAAAAATATCCATACCGCGTTCGCCGCGCCCGGTTTGTTCAATTACGTAAGGTACAAGCTGGTTATAAATTTCGGGATTCTTACTCATTTAGTTTCCTCTTCTTTCTTATTTATCAATTTTTCAGGATCAACTTTATTAATTTCATTTTGTTCTTTCAAAAAGTCAAACAGCTTATTATCCAAAAGCTTCTCGCTGATATTTGAAGTCTTATAATAATTAATAAGCTTGTCTTCGGGCAAGCCTGTTTTTTCGGCATCTTTCTTTGCCAGTTCTTTCAGGTCATCATCGTTTACTGAAAGATTTTCCTTTTTGACTACTGCTCTTTTAATTAAGAACCACTTTACTTCGAGTTCTGCTGTCTTAAGAAGTTTTTTCTCGACATCTTCACGGTTGAATTTTCCATAACCGGCTTTTTTCTGCGCTTCTTCTTCACGCTTAACAAGATCATCAAGAACATTCCTAACCATTGTCTGCGGCGGAGTAAAATCATTTTTCTCAACTATTAATTGTAAAAGTTTGTCCCTTAAAAGTTCATCAACTTTCTGATCGTAATAACCTTGAATATCTTTTTTAATTCCGTCGCGAAGTTCTTCTTCTGTAGATAATTTTTCTTTTGTGGCTTTCTTGATCAATTCTTCATTCAATTCCGGCATAATAATTTTCTTTATGGAATTTATTTTTGCGTTATAATGAAGATTTTCTGCATGCTTTTCTTCTTTATCACCGACTTTGTGAGTGTGTTCATCCTGGAAGGTAAAAGAGAAAGTTTCTCCGGCTTTTTTCCCTTTTGAATTTTCAACTATTTCAGAATTAACTCTTTCATTTGTAAGATCGATATCGAGTGTTTCCGGCTTAGCTCCTTCAAAAGGATTACTATTTTCATCAACTCTCTGGACCTCAACATTTATTATGAAATTCTTATTATCACCGATAGCTTCAGCATCTTCATTTGTGCTGTTAGCTTTAAGTATATGTTCGATCTCATGCTCGATCTCTTCATCTTTAACTTTAAAATCAGGTAGCTCTATTTTGTTTCCCTTATAATCCTTTACTTCAATTTCAGGAAGTATTTCATACCTTACTTTGAAGAAAAGATCTTCGCCGGGATTGAATTTAATATCAATTAACTGCGGCTGACCAATTGGATTTAAATCTTTTTCTTTCGATACTTCCCAGAACCTGGCGTTTGCTACTTTTTCCGAAGCCTCATACTCGAGCGCATCTCCAAATCTTTTCTTTATCATGGAAAGAGGAACCTTTCCTTTTCTAAATCCGGGCAATTGAATATTTCTTGATTGCTTCAGTACTTCCGATTCGATATCTTTTTTAATTTCATCGTAAGGAAGAGTAACTTCAACTTCTTTTTCCGATTCTGTCAAGTCTTTTATTTTATATTCCAAGTTTACCTCTGTTGTAATCTTTCTGTATTATTAAATATATACATTGTTATGGTGCGAGAACGGGGACTCGAACCCCGACACCTCTCGGTACTAGATCCTAAGTCTA
>CAZRIQ010000343.1:0-3320 GCA_964600175.1 uncultured Melioribacter sp.
TTTCTTATCTTCTTTACCGTCCAGTTTTACTCTTCTTACTTTCGGTTTACTCTCTTTCTTTTCTTCTTCGTGTTCTTCTTCGTTTATCTTTTTTTCTCTTTCTTTTTCCGCGACTTCTTGTGCTTTCAATTCCTTAGCTTTGGCGTTTCCTTCTACAACTGCGTCCGCCATTATTTTCACAATTGTCTCAACCGCTCTCGATGCGTCATCGTTGGACGGAATTACATAATCGATCGGGTCGGGATCGCAGTTCGTATCGACCAACGCAAATACCGGGATGTTTAATCTCTTTGCCTCTTTAACCGAGATACTTTCTTTTTTGATATCTACCACGAAGAGCACACCGGGCAGTTTCCCCATCGATTCCACACCGTCAAGAACTTTTCTTAGTTTGTCTTTCTCACGAGTTAAGAACAATCTTTCTTTCTTTGTAATTTTTTCGAACGTTCCGTCGCTTTCCATCTTTTCAATATTCTGCAGACGTTTTACACTTTTTCTAATTGTAGAAAAGTTTGTCAGCATTCCGCCGAGCCAGCGCTCGTTTACCCAATTGCTTTCGGACCTCTTTGCTTCGCTTGCAACCGATCCTTTCGCCTGCTTCTTTGTTCCGACGAATAAGACTCTCTTTCCTTCTGAAACAATTGAAACCATAGCATCATAAGCTTGGTCAATTGCCTGCTGTGTTTTTTTAAGATCTATAATGTGAATCCCATTCTTTTCCATAAAAATGTACGGCTTCATTTTGGGATTCCATCTGCGTGTGAGGTGACCGAAATGGGCACCTGATTCGATGAGTTCAGTTAAACCGACTCGTGGCATAAATACTCTCCTGTTTTTCTTCTACTCTCATCTCCTTTGCCCTTAATCCCTTTCAATGCGGGACACAGGAGGCAAATCCAAGAGTATGAATATTATTATAATAAGTGATTTATCTCTTAGAGAACTGGAATCTTTTTCTTGCTTTCGGACGACCGTATTTTTTACGTTCAACCATTCGCGGATCTCGTTTTAAGAGATCTTCTGATTTCAACGATGCTCTAAATTCCGGGTTGATCTCAACAAGGGCTCTTGCGATACCCAATCTAACGGAATCGGATTGCCCGGATAAACCGCCGCCGTTTACATTTGCAAATACATCGTACTTCCCTAAAGTTTCCGTTACAACAAAAGGAAGTAAAATATTATCACGATGATCTTTCATAGCAAAATATTTTTCAACTTCGACGTCGTTAACTTTCACTTTGCCGGAGCCGGATCTTAAATAGACTCTTGCAACCGAAGTTTTTCTACGACCGACGTAAATTTTATCTGTCATTCAATACTCCCTTAAAAACTTAACGCTTCCGGTTTCTGTGCCGTATGAGGATGACTTTCACCGGGATAGACTTTTAATTTTTTGATTAGCTTTCTTCCGAGTTTTGTTTTAGGCAGCATCCCTTTTACTGCATGCCAAACAACAAACTCCGGTTTCTTTTCCATTGCTTCGGCAAAACTTTTCACTTTTCCGCCGCCGGGGTAACCCGAATATGAGAAATATGTTTTTAACGATTCTCTCTTCCCGGTCATTTTGACTTTACCTGCATTAACCACAATAACAAAATCTCCCGTGTCCATATTCGGAGTAAAAACCGGTTTATGTTTTCCCCTAATTACTTTTGCAACATTAGCAGCCAA
Source organism: uncultured Melioribacter sp. (assembly GCA_964600175.1). Classification (GTDB taxonomy): domain Bacteria; phylum Bacteroidota; class Ignavibacteria; order Ignavibacteriales; family Melioribacteraceae; genus Pyranulibacter. Next base: position 1,675 of record CAZRIQ010000343.1, read on the forward strand.
TCTGCCCAAAACCTGATCCTTAGCATCGATAACATACCATTTCCGATTTGCATCTTCAGGTTTTATAAATCTTGTTAATTTTTCCTGCTTCAACTTATCCTCCAAATGGGAAATACTTATTTACAAAGAGTCCAAATATATTTGCACACGCCTTAAATGTCAAGATTTTGCGTTTATTTAAATATTTCTACACCTCACCAATTCATTGTTTTAAAACGTTTTAAGAACAACATTCACCTCACAAACAGAACTTTCAGAAAATATTCGTTGAATTTTGCTTATTTTTGCATAAAAAAATTCAAGGCATATGAAAATACTAATTACAGGCGGTTCCGGCTTTCTCGGAATTAATCTAATCCGGCATCTTTTAAAGAAAAGCTACGACATAACCTCTCTCGACATTGCACCATTTACCTACCCGGATATAAAAGACAAAATAAAAGTAGTAACAGGTGATATTCGAGATACGAACATTGTTAACTCTGCAATGGAAGGATGCGACATTGTTATCCACTCGGCTATGGCATTGCCATTATACGATGAAAAAGAAATACTAACAACCGGAATTGACGGAACTAAACTTCTGCTTGAAACAGCATTTCAGAAAAAAGTAAAAAGATTTGTTCATATTTCATCGACTGCGGTTTATGGAATTCCCGATCATCATCCGCTTTATGAAGATGATAAACTCGACGGTGTAGGTCCTTACGGCAAATCTAAAATCCAAGCTGAACAGGAATGTGTTAAATATAGAAACGACGGAATGTGCGTTTCTATTATTAGACCAAAATCATTTGTCGGGCCTGAACGACTCGGCGTATTTGATCTGCTGTACGACTGGGCCTACGATGGCAAAGGATTTCCAATGATAGGCAGCGGCAATAATCGTTATCAGCTACTTGATGTAGAAGATCTTTGCGATGCGATTTATCTTTGCGCTACTTTAGATAAAGCTAAGGTAAACGATACTTTTAATATTGGCGCAAAAGAATATACCACAATGAAAGAGGATTACCAATCGGTACTCGATTTTGCAGGCTACGGTAAAAAAATTGTAGGACTTCCGGAAAAACCTATAATTTTTACTTTACGAATTCTGGAAGCATTTAAACTTTCACCTCTTTATAAATGGGTTTATGAAACAGCATCAAAAGATTCGTTTGTATCGATTGAAAAAGCAGAAAAGGTTTTAGGTTATAAACCCAAATATTCAAATAAAGATGCGCTGATCCGAAATTATAAATGGTATGTTGAACACAAAAATGAATTTAAGAATCAAAGCGGAGTTTCACATCGAGTTCCCTGGAAACAGGGTATATTAAGAGCAGCAAAGATGTTCTTTTAATATTAAAATATTGTTTTATTGAAAAATGTTTAATTGTTAATACCAATTTAGTAATACAACGATTTAACAATTAGCCCTTATTTCAAAGTACCATTTTACTGACTTAATTTTATAAAAAGCAATTTTGGTTTGATAATTATTTTTTTATCTTAGCTGAAAATTTTATTTATCGTTTGGAGTATTAAGATGGCAAGTAAAAAAGATTTCTTGAAAGATGTAATTAAGCATATCGATATTAAGCAGCACAATGTTATTCCGCTGGTTGATGCGATGGAAAAGATGGCTTTTTCCGCAAGAGATT
>CAZRIQ010000344.1:0-3303 GCA_964600175.1 uncultured Melioribacter sp.
GTTGATTGTTTTATAACTTAATTGTGTTACTTTAACAGCATACGAGCCGGTTTTCAGATTATTGATTGAATACTCGCCATCAGAGTTTGTATAAGTCATATAATTATAGGAAATAAAGACCAACACATTTTGTATGGCATCATTGGTTTTTGCATCTGTTATTTTTCCTTTAAGAACGGTCTTCTGTGCAAACGATAGCGAAGAGATAAATAGAAGTATGAAGAAAATATTTTTCATTCATTCATTCCTTGAATTTTTCAAGAACACATTTTGGAGGTTTTTGAATCTTATTAGTTAATAAATCTATAACAGCACATTTTTGAACAGCAGTAGAACTAGTTTTATCATTTACATTAAATTCCGCTTTCAACACCCAGATCGACCGATCAAACCTTTCAATAAACATTTTTGCGTTACAAATATCTCCATATTTCATTTGTTTTTTATACCTGAACAACGTTTCCAATACTACAGGATACTGTTTTTCTTTTAGAAGAATACCAATCGGCAAGAATTTTTCAAATAATTCTGTCCTTAAATATTCAAGCCATCGGATATAAACTATATTGTTTACGTGTCCCGCAGCATCAATATCGTAACTTTTAACTTCAAATTCTTTTTCTACCGAATAATTCATTACAGTGTCCATTTATAATTATATAATATTAATAACCGAATAAGAAAATTACAATTCCTATGGCTAAGCCAAACACAAAATTAAAGACTTTAATCTTAATAGAATCTTTAATCGAATAAGAAAGTAAAGGCAGCAAACCGTGTCCGTCTTGAACAATGGAACTGGTAAATAAAACAGAGAAGGGGACCAATCCTTTTGCAAAAAGCATAACAAAAATTAGATGTGGTCCGGATTCGGGGATTATTCCTATCAATGCGCTAAGAATTAAAAGAAAAAAAGTATAATTAGAAGTTATACTTTTCAGATCGATAAATCTCATACCGTATTCAACAATCAACAAAGCACCGAAAGTCCATAAAAATATTTTTATGAGATGCCCTTTGATAATGTGCATCCATATATGATTTTTTAAGTAATGCTTGTATCCTTCCTCATGGGGGTGGTATTGTTTAAACTCGCAATCAGTGCACGTTTTAACATCAAATTTTTTTATGAGATAATCGGTAAAATAACCGGCAAAGATTCCAAGTAGGAAAAGAATTCCAAACATGATGAGAGCAACCTTAGGAAACATTGCGAGCATTATAAATTGCTCATCTCCTGCAGTGGCAAACATTAATCCTGTTAAAGCTCCAAAACTAATCATGCCGTGGATATAAAGTGAAACACCGGCAAAAGAACCGAGACAACCGGGTGCCGTACCAAGTAACGAGGCGACAAAGTATTGTTTCCATTTATTCCCGCTTCGAAGAATCGATTCCAACTTACCTTTTGTTTTGACATTGATAAAATCAACTGCAATCATCATTGCTAAAACAAAAAGCGTAACTTTTAATGATTCTTTTAATACGTTTATTAGTATTTCCATAATATTAATTTTATACTGTTCTTACTTAAATGGGAAATATCAGAGTTCCTTTTGAAATTTCTCTTATATCAAGACTACGAGTTCTTTCGCAATCACATTTTAATCTATTACTTTAAAAATATTTGTCGGAGTGTCATTATTTACTGTCTGACTTTTTTTAACATACCCTCGGGCATTTGAACGGCAACTACTTTTCCGCGTGCGGTAATTTCACCATCTGCCAAGACAGTAATTTCAGAGATAACTTTTTTCCCTTTCAATTCTATAACTTTTCCCCGCATCTCAAGTTCAACGCCAAGAGGAGTTGGTTTCAAATAGTCTACTTGAAGTGAAGCAGTGACAAAACGAAAGGGAGGCAGCGTATCCGGCTCTCTACCTTCGGCACGAAAAGAGGCAAGTGCCGCAGTTCCGGTACCGTGGCAGTCGATAAGTGATGCAATCAGTCCTCCGTAAACATAACCGGGGATCGCTATGTGATACGGCTTAGGTTTGAAGTGAGCAATTGTTTCGTCACCATCCCAAAAACTTTTAATTTGATTTCCAAATTCGTTCAACCTACCGCAGCCGTAACAGTAGCTTAGATCTTCGGGATAATAATCTTGAACAGCTTTTGTTTTCATTTACAGGCTCATAAATAACTTTATAATTCTTTCGCTGTAAAATAAGCACTTTGAATTGCTGAAACTACATTACCGACTTGATCTGCGTCTCCAACCGGATAAACCGGAATTTGGTTTTCGAGTTTATGCAGCAATTCATTTTCCGAACGCATACCGGTAGCTAAAACATAAATATCTATATTGTCAATTCTAAAATTATCAAATATATTTTTACTCTTCAGGAAAGCAGATGAACCTCTTATACTTGCCACTTTTTTATTAATGTAAACCTGAACATTGTTCTTCTGCAGTTTCATCAAATTGAGCTTGCGCGTTACCATTTCCATATCACGTCCGATATCGTCGAGCATTTCAACAATTATAATTTTATTGCCGTAATCAATTAAAGTATTTGCGATTTCAATACCGATTAATCCACCACCAATGATTAAAACATTTTTGTTTTTTGGGATATTAATTTCGTACAATATTTCTGCCCATTTATATTCGGTCAATCCATCTATCGGAGGAATTAATGGTTTTGAACCGGTTGCTAAAATTACGCCGTCGTATTTCCCGATTAGGTCATTCGGCTTTGCTTCTTTTTTAACTGTTGGGATTTTTTCCAGTTCATGTTTTAAATAATCAATTTGTTTTTGCAGTGATCCTTTTTGAGATGGAAGTGGAGCAAAATTGAACTGCCCACCCAATTCATCTTTTTCAAACAATGTAACATTATGACCGCGCTGGCGCAAAGTGATGGCTGCTTCCATCCCTGCCATTCCTCCGCCTACAACAGCGTAATTTTTCTTTTTGGATGCAGGGACTAGTGGTTCTAATTCTCTTCCGACCTCCGGATTTATTTCGCACTGCAAACCTTTGCCGATTTTTATTCTACCCAAACAGCCGGTTAAACAGGAACTACACGGACGAATTCTTCCTTCGACAAGTTGTAAATATTTACCAATAAAATCGGGATCTGCAATTAGTGCCCTGCCAATTGCTATAAAATCCGCTATTTGTTCTTTAAATATCGTCGCAATATCTGCCGGTTCTGTAATTTGTCCGACTCCTATTACTGGTAATGAAGTGTGATCCTTAACTTTTTTGGCTAATTGCCAGGTAGCACCTTTTGGGATAAAGTGATGCTGGTAATACCATGCAGGGCTTTCGCAAACATTGCCGGATGTAACGTGAAT
>CAZRIQ010000345.1:0-1786 GCA_964600175.1 uncultured Melioribacter sp.
TCACAATGAGTTTCTGGATATACTTGAAATCGTCCGACTCGTTTTTGTAAACAAACTGGTTGTTTTCGTTTTGTAACGTCGAGGTTGTTTCTCCGAAGTCGGAATCGTAAATGAGCGTCTTTGAATTTACCGTCGGGAAATCATCTTTTGTAAAAATAATTCGACCTTCATTTTTATTACCTTTCCAATTCCCACTCCATTGAGAAGGAACAAGCAAAGGCAAAGAGAATAAGAAGAGGAGAGCAACTTTGGTTAAGGCCATGTAATTGACTCCTGTGGTTATCGAGTACTTTTCTTTTGTAACTGAGAAACTAAGTGTTTTCCAATTAATATTGAAGTGGAAAAAATTAAGTAACTGTTAAATCTGGAAGTGGACAATTAAGGCAAACAAAAACATTAGCCACTGTGTAGCATATAAAAGTTTTTTTTATCAACTTTCTAAGGGATTTTACAAATGCTTGGAAGGGCACCTTGGCAAAAAGGTTTTTACTCCTATTATTTTTTGCAGCATTCCAATTGTGTTTTGCGCAAAAAGGAACAACTATTGTTAATGTTGCTAAAAGCAATGTTCGTTCAAGAGGGATTGAAATGAACCGGGGTATATGGAATTCAAAAACCCATTTTAATCTTAACGATGGGAGCGAAATCTTTTTACTTCATGATAATGGTTATTTGTATGTAGGGTTCCGCGGAACGTATGAACCTTGGAGTCATTTTTACATAAACAAAGGTAACGACGTTTACGTTTTGCATCCTACACTTGCAATGGGAAGGGTTGTGTATCACAAAGACATTTACGGTGCCTGGGAGCCCGATAGAAAATTCAATTGGAAGTTACGTCACCCCGAACAAACGAGAGAAGGAAAGATCAACAGGGAAAATTTCTTTGATGAAGAAGGGTGGATCACATTTACCAGTAAGGCTAACAATGAAAAGCAATTGGTTTTTAAAATTGCGTTAAAGAATTTCAACAGGAATAATATACACATAGCGTTTGTTTATGGCATGAAAGACGACAAGTATTTCTTTTGGCCTAGTACTTTGAATGATGCGACGTTGAAACCCGAGATATTTACGGGGTATAATCCTTTCAACCTTAGGTTTAATTTTAATTTGTGGGCTTTGTTGAAATTGGAGTAAAAGAGACTACGCCTTCATCACAGTATAACAACTAATTAACCTTAATAATCTATTGGTATGCAATTCAAAGATCATTTTTCAAAACAAGCGTCAATTTATTCGCTGTATCGCCCAACCTATCCTAGAGAAATGTTCGAGTATCTCGCATCGATTTCACCTTCGAAAAGTCTTGCATGGGATTGTGCTACTGGGAGCGGACAGGCGGCAACCGGTCTCGCAGAATTCTTTGACAAAGTGATTGCAACCGACGCAAGTAAAAAGCAGCTTGAGAATGCCGTCCAACATCAGAAAATAATTTATGAAGTAAGTACCGCTGAAGAAACAAACTTTCCCGATAATTATTTCGATCTAATTACGGTTGCACAGGCACTCCACTGGTTCAATGCCGAAAAATTTTTTAAAGAAGTAAAAAGGGTACTTAAACCGAGAGGAATAATTGCCGTTTCGTTGTACACTCTCTTTAACTCGAATGAACAGATAAACGAAATAATAGATGATTTTTATTTCAATATTGTAGGCTCGTATTGGCCCCGGGAAAGAAAACATGTTGATAGAGAATATGAAAGTATCCCGTTTCCTTTTAAAAGAATCGAAACTCCAAAATTCGCAATGAGATCTTTTTGGAGATGTGAACATGTGTTGGGTT
>CAZRIQ010000345.1:1796-3293 GCA_964600175.1 uncultured Melioribacter sp.
GGTTATCTCGAATCATGGTCCGCAGTTCAACATTATAAAGAAAAGAACGGCAGTAATCCAATCGATCTAATTAAAGAAAGAATTTTTAAAGCATGGGGAAATCCATCCGAGACAAAAGAATTAATATGGCCGCTTGTGTTGAAGGTTGGAATAAATGAGTAGCTTAGATCAGTCATACTAATTCAAGTTGACGACTTATTTTTGGGGTAATGAAAGCGATCATTACCCTTTTTGTCATCTCTTGTTCACCTACAACTTTGCCCTACTTATCATTTTGGGAAACTCGTGAATGAATATCAACATGTTAATTTCTTGAATTGCATAGCGAGAAATAAAATGCAGCTACTGAAACAGATTAAGTTGAGTGAGGGTGCCGATCATACCCTCACTCAGTGGAAAGGAGGTGTTCTAAGGGATTAGGGAGAGAATTCTATTGTGGCTCACTTACTTTATAAAACTCATTTATGAAATTTGAAAGATCGTTTACTGTGTTTTCTCCATTGGTAAAAAATTCAGATAATTTTGTTACGACACTTTCTTTATCAAAATTGTTTTTGTACGATATTGTGGGAATAGTTTTCACAACTTCATCAAATTTTTCCGCAACCCTTTGAGTATTGAACTTGAGTTTATCCTCGGTTATTCCTTTCTGCCAATAGGATAATTGTTTCAACGGAATATTTTTTGAATCTTCAAACAAATAATAGATTTCCCCAATTATCTTCAATGCAGTCCACGTTGTGTAGCATAGTTTATTCTTAGTGTCCCAACCCAAAGTAGAAATTGCCCTATTGGAATTTTGTGGCGGAAAAATACGGTTTGAGTCAATAATGAGAATCAGTATAAGTACGTAATTTTTGAAGGCGTCTTAAAATGCTGCGATTTTTGCCCAAAATCGTACGATTTTGGCGTTGTTAAAGGGGAAAAAATTTCACAAATTGCTGAAAATACCTCCAAAACAACTTCATTTTGATAGCGACGCTCTTATAATTGAATCGAAACGGTTTTTACTTCATGGGGTTTGAAATGCAAAAGCAGTTCGTTTTTCTGCGGAAAGATTTTTACTGTGCTTTTTCCTTCGGTTGATCCGAACTTTGTTCCTCCATTTTTTTATTTGCATGAATTTCTACTACAGTTTCAATTGCTTTCCGCTTTTCCGAATCATAAAACTCATAAGTGCTGCCGTACATAGTAGTCATAAATCCAGCACCACCCTTTATTTTATTTTTTGTTAGAAAAGCCAATAGTAGGGTGGCGGCAATTAAAATAAGAACTATGCCTATAAAGCCTAAAATTACTTCCAAGTATTTCTCCACTTTTACTTTGCGCTCTCTGCGTGAAAAGAAATTATCACGCAGAGAGCGTCGTGAACCGCAAAGACTGTAAAAATTTTATTTTAAGATAACAAGTTTTTTTGTAGCGTAAAAGTTTCCAGCTTGGAGTCTGTAGAAATAAACACCGCTCGATAAATTTTTAGCGTTGAATGTTACAGTATAT
>CAZRIQ010000346.1:0-3272 GCA_964600175.1 uncultured Melioribacter sp.
GTGTTATTGATTCTTTGACCAATGTAATAAATGTTATTAGGATAATTTTCGTAAGAGATAAAGTTCCCGCGCTCTGGAAATACAAGTGTTCTTAGTAGCTTTGAAGTGTTTACGTCAAATATTTTTAAAATCCCCGTGTAATAATATTGTCCGACATGAATGTCAAGACTATCCCATCCACGTTCTGCTAAAATTATATATTTGCCTCCCCCTGATATAAACGGCTTTGCGTTGTTATGGCTTAATATAAAATTTGAGCCAACATCATTATCAAAATCATATATTTTAAAGTAGTTGTCATTTGTCACGTTATGTATAAAAGATTTTATAACACCCTTCCCTTTGTATCCTCTATAAAGATAGTATCCGTCCGAATTAGGATACCCCATTTCAAGAAGTAACTTTTTGTTTATAATTGAGTTATTCGTTGTCGAGTAAGAAACAACTTGGATGCTATCTATCATGTTTTCATCATACGGTTTATTTTTTTCAGAAAAATAAATTGTGTTTCCGTCCGATGAAAAAAATGCCTCGTCTTGTATATTAGATAAATAAGATATAGTAACAGATGATTCAAGTTGTTTAGTTGCTAAGTTATAAGTCAGTAATCTTTTTTCATTGTTTGGGAGGGTGAATATATAAAGCTTGTTTTGGTATGCAGAATAAAGGAGGCTTTCAAACGGCTCTATATTGAAATGAATTGAACTGTTAAGACCATTATAAACTTTATTTTCAAGCCATCCCCAACCGTTTGCAACCCAGGTTCCGGTTTGATCAAAAGCTAAATCTTCGTATCCGTTTGGTATGAATATTTCTTTTTCACCATTTGCAAGATTTATGCGCTCTATGTTTATTAAGTAATATTTGGTGCCCTCCCAAGTAATTTCTCCATGTTGAAAGTAATAAGGTTGTGAAAGAATATTGATATTAAACAGGGTTACTTCTAAAATAAGAAGCAAACTTATTTTTAGAGCTTTTCGCATTTCAACCTCCTTAGCTTTATAGAGTCTTGTAAATGTTATAAACTACAAAACCATAGAATTTCTCCGTTCGTCCTGGGATGAGTATCCATTCTTTTTGTTCACTGTCATATCCTTTATATATATGGAGACCATTGTTGTAATTCTGATAAGCATCTATCAACAATATTTTTTCATCTGGTGTAGTGTTCCACCGTGTGAGATATTCCATTGCGTTTCCTAAGGCGACATTGAGTCTATTCCGCCCACCCTCTATGTTCTTTTGCCAATTCCATAATTGAATTTCGGTAGGAGCAGGACCATTATCAATTTGCATCAAACCAAAACCATTTGGTGGTCCAAATAATGGCCAGCCGGATTGAGAAAATTGCCTAATACTACTTTCTTTGATTATAATTGCCTTTAGTTCCTTTGTGCCAGCGTATAAATAAACATCCTCGGGATCAGGGTTATCGCCCAGTATTTTGTTTGCATTAAGGGTGGCAAAGGTAATTATTTTTCCACTTTCATTTTTTGCGGTTACTCTTATATAAATGTCTCCACCGAAGAATACATCTCTACCATAATTCCAGCTACTAATGATTTCATCACAGTCGCCACCATAATTTGGATTGCTGGGTCTCTCTGGTTAACGAGAAACAAGTTGAATGAATCCAATATTGTCTGTTACAAATGGAACTTGCCATTTTGTTACTTCTTCATTTTCAGCCGTTGAATTACCTACGAATTCGATTTGTCCTTTTCGAGGACAGAGCGAGTCATAGTTCCGTTCATATCTCTCTATTGTGTAACTTACCCAATATTCCCATTCAAAAGTAACTAGCCCGCTATTGTAATTTATCAACCTTGCTTTACACGTGACAGTAGGCATTTGGGCTACTTTTTTAATTGATTCATTTGGAGAATTTTTTTGTGGATAAATTATTTCTAGTTTTATATTAACTGCGTTACTCTTGGCAATTCCATAATCTTCATATATGAACTGATTGAGAATACAATATTCCGGGGATTGGTCAGTTACGGATTTGTTCATCTTTCCCTTCATGGCCGGGTTTGTCTTATTGGCAAAGGATGAAAGAGAGTAGGGAAGATACGTGGTATCAGGGTTTGGAGGTACGCCGACTCTTAAACTTACATCTGCATTGTCGACCGAAAGACTGTCGTTCACAACGAATCTAATGGGTGCCGGTATTCCATAGAAGTATTGCCCTAGCTCGCCGGTCAAAGTTAGAATGTTTCCTATGTCACAGCCTTCTTTAATTCCAACCTCAAACAGTGTTGAAGACGGGAAGTTGAATTCATTTCCAAAGACATCTACTTTCTTTACTATTACATTGACTGTATCTCCGGGGAATAGGGTGTCTTTATCAAAGTCCGCCTTTATGTATGCAATATTACTTCCCTTAATAATTTTCAAATTTCCAATGCCATATATATAGTCAGCATCAGTAACAGAGTTCCTGGGTGGAGAAGTTTTATTGAGAGTTATTTTATTTTCCTTTGTTTGTTTCATTCCAGCCAGAACTTTTTGTATCGAGTGGAGTTTTTGTCTGTTGAAATAAGAGGGCTTAGTAATATATATTTATTGTTTTTTTATTTTATCAGCATCATCTTCTTAATAGAACTGTAGCTGCCGGCTGTTAGTCGGTAGATATAAATACCACTGGAAAGCTGGCTGCCGTTGAATGTTTTTTCGTAATAACCAGCCGGCTGCTTTTCGTCTATCAATGTTGCAACTTCTCTTCCGAGTATGTCGTAGATTTTTAACGTAACACGCTGTAACGACGGGGCATGCCCCGTCTCTACGTTTGGAATGGAATATTTTATTGTTGTTGTGGGATTAAAGGGATTAGGGTAGTTCTGCTCAAGTTTATATTCTTGGGGAAGCATTACTTTTATCTTTATTACCTTACTGCTGAGGGAACCGCCGTTGTTTGTTACATTGAATTTAATCTCGCTCTCTTTTCCGATTTCGGCTCCTTTTGTAACCGAAAACTTGAATGCTGCAGGAACCTCTTCACCTTTTTTAATGCCGGTCAATGTTATTTTGTTTTCATTTATTTTAATCCAGCTTGGATATTCCACGGCTTCGACAATTACGTTTCCCAGGTCATTTCCGCTTTCGTTTGAAACGGTCAATTCTATAATATTGCCTTCCGATGCAAATGGTATATCGTACACTGTCTGGGAGAACAGTGTGCTTGTGAAAAGTAAAACCATTGCTAAACTTTTTATTGTTGTTTTCATTTGTTATTTCCTGTTTCTATTGCTTCCTAATTTATAAACTAAATT
>CAZRIQ010000347.1:0-3265 GCA_964600175.1 uncultured Melioribacter sp.
TTAACGGATGGGATGTTGTTAACGAAGCGATTGACGACAGCGGCAAATTGCGCAACAGCAAATGGCTCCAAATTATTGGTGATGATTTTATTCAAAAAGCATTTGAATGGGCTCACGAAGCCGACCCTAACGCCGAACTCTATTACAATGATTATAATACATGGCAAAAGGCAAAACGCGATCGAATTATTAAACTAATAAAAGATCTTCAAGAAAAAGGAGTTAAAATTACCGGAATAGGTATGCAGGGGCATTGGGGTTTGGATTACCCGCCTCTCGACGAATTGGAAACAAGCATAAAGGCTTATGCCGCTACCGGGCTTAAAATAATGATTACCGAAATGGATATGGATATTCTTCCGAATCCGTTTAACTATACAGGCGCAGATATAAGTAAACGGTTTCAACTTACGAAAGAGTCAAATCCGTACCCGGACGAGCTGCCGGATTCTATGCAAGTCGTTGAAGCAAACCGTTATGCGGAAATTTTTAAGGTATTTGAAAAATATAAAGACTACATCAGCCGTGTAACTTTTTGGGGTGTTACCGATGCACAATCGTGGAAAAACTTTTTCCCAATAAGGGGCAGATCGGCTTACCCGTTGTTGTTTGATAAGAATTACAAACCTAAACCTGCATTCGATGCGGTAATAAAAACGGTAACAGGAAATTAATTTTTGTTGTGATTGATAAATACGGGGTATTATGAAATCCCAAAAATTTTTTTTGATTTGTTTAATTGCTCTTTTGGGATTATCCGACTTATTTGCTCAGCCGGTTAAGCTGTGGGAGACAGGCGAAATTTATAAAGCTCCGGAATCTGTCGCTTACGATAGCGTAAGAGGATGTTTATATGTATCAAATTACACGCAAAGCTTAAAACCCGGTTCGTTTACGGAAATACTTTTGTATCGAAAGCTAATCTCAACTGTGAAATAATAAAATTCGATTTCGTTAAAAATCTTACGAATCCTACCGGTATTTGCCTATTCAAAGACAAACTTTACATTGTCGAAAGATTCGGCGTGGTAGAGTACGACCTGCAGGGCGACTCGGTATCCAACAAATATTATATCAAAACTATAAATTTTTTAAACGACATCTCCGTCGGTCCCGATACGAGTATATACGTTTCCGAAAGCGACACAGATGTGATATATAGAATAAAAAACGGCAAGGCTGAGAAATGGCTCGTCGACAAAAAAATTTCCGAAACAAACGGAATTTTGGTTGACGGCAACAAATTAATTGTAGGTGTAAACAGCGACAGCAGTATTAAAGCCGTGGATCTTTCAACAAAAGAGATTACTGAAATTGCACATCTCGGTCCCGGAATAATCGACGGCATTAAAAAATGCGGCGACAATTATTTAGTTTCTCACTTTGAAGGAAATTTGTACTCAATAACCCCAAACGGAAATATTACGGAATTAATTAACACGAGAAATGAAAAAACCAACATTGCCGATTTCGAATACATAAAAGATAAAGGATTGATAATTATTCCGGCACTTTGGAATAACAAACTAATCGGCTATAAATATATACCCTCAGAGTAAATTCTTTGTCCTAAAAGTTTAATTGAATGCGGGTTCGTTAAACCCGCCCAATCGGATGGCGGTCAAACAGATTTTTCTTCCCCCGAAGGGGTCAATTCTTCTCGTCCTTCACCCCGCCCAAATAAACGGCAGGCAAGCGCAATTCTTTTTAGGTGCCGGGAATCTTTCAAAGAGCAAATATTAAAACCGGCAAGGGTTGCTTGCCGGCTCCGAAATTATAATCTTAATCAGTTAATTACAAATAAAGTTTATGAAACTCTTTTGGACTATAAAATAATTCTTTCAGGGTAAAATTCGTATTGAATAACTGAATCACACTCCTTATTTACAATAAATGTCAGATCCCAATGAAATCCCATTAATTCTCTTTCTACCAAATTCTTATCTTTACCACTATTATAAATATCCCAGAATTTGTACTCAAGTTGTCTTTTACCGGACAATGAAATTACATATGATTTCCTACCTGATTTAATGAGATCTCGTAACAATTCATTTTTTTCTTTATTCAGTTTTTCCTCAATCACATTATCGGTATACCCCAAAGAATCAATATACGCCCATGAACTATCGAGCTTTAATCCTTTCTTCGCTACCATTTCTAAAAACAAACCTCTTGCATTTCCTACTAGTGATAGTTTGATATTATTGATAGATGTTATCGTCAAATTATTTTCAGTCAATATAAACCTAGACGCCGTTGGCTTGTGATTATTGCAACTCGCTAATAAAAAAAGAACAAAAATGCAGACAACAAAGAATGCTTTTTTCATTTGTTCACCTATTATTTTTCATATATGTTTTGAAGAAAACCGATGTTTCAATAAAATAATTAGTGCTTGAAAAAATTCGAGCGCGTGATGGAAGAAAGTTATACTGGCCTATTCCGGTTGTATAGCCAACCTTTCTTTTCCCAATTGCAAAAACAGGAGCGTTTAATTGTTTTGAGAAGGCCATATCTCGAGGACTTGGAACACCATCATAATAATTTGCCAAATCCATCCCGTTATAAGTTGGATGTGTATGAACCTGAGATATAATCTCTTGATTTTCTAAAAAGGAACTGGTATTTGTAAATGTCATGCCAGGCGTCTTATTTATCGACTCGTCCCAGGTATTATATTTCCAATCCAATACTGCCAGCCTATATGATCCACTTGGCTTATCATACACTAAATATGCGCCGACTTCTTTTACTTCAGATGCATTATTACCTGAAATGGAAAGCGTCCACATATAATTGAGAGCTTTAGATATATAATTTTGTTCGACATAAAATTCAACCCTTACTTCTTTCTTTTCTTCGTCACTCTCTTCAGACTGAGTCCCTTTCGAATCAGTAAATCTAATTGGATTGCACAAAGTATAATTATAAGGAGTCCATCCATTATATTTCTCACTCATCGGATCCACTTGTAACCACCTTCCAATTCTGCTGTCGTAGTATCTTGCACCAAAGTAATCATATCCGCTTTCAGTGTCGCGCTCTTTACCTGTAAACTTATATTTAGCTGATGTGCAATTTGGATATACAGCACTTCTTCCGGTTATTTCTTCTCCAAACAGATAATAGTCCATCGCGTTTTCTATTTCACCATTTTCGTTCATTATTGTTCTAATAGTGCCAAGGCCCGTCCTGAGCGGAGCGAAGGAGGGTCTTTTACAAAATAAAGTAAAGCATTTTTTCAAAGAAAAAAATAATAAAG
>CAZRIQ010000348.1:0-3258 GCA_964600175.1 uncultured Melioribacter sp.
TATTACCATTGCTTCTTATTCGCTTAATAATAATATTAATTCAGTTTTTTTGGTATTTTAAATTCATAATTAATGTGTGCATCCAATAAATTGTTTATTTAATAAAATGAGGTACCGTGGCGGGCAAAATTTCTATATTCTTATTTTTAATTTTTTGTGTCATAGTTCTGTCCGCATCAAATTCTTTTGGTCAGGATAAACTTTCCGAAACGGAGATCGATTCCCTTGTTAATGCCGGCAAAAAGCAGCTCGCTCTAAAAAATTGGCTTGATGCAATGGATTGCTTCGATGAAATCATTGAACATGATCCGGATAATCTTATAGGCAATTATTACTATGCGATTTGTCAAAGGGAAAAGGGAGCTCATTCCGACCCGCTTTCGAGACTCTTTCGGTGGAAAAGTGCCAAGAATCATTTTGAACATGTTATTGAGCTGGACTCCACTTTCAGCGATGTCTTTTACCAGTATGCCATCATGGAATTGTACAGAGATAATTATTTCGATGCGGCGGAAATGACCCGGCATCAATTGGAGATAAATAATGTAGGTACTGCACAAATTGGTATTTTCCATGTTTACGATGTAATGCTGCATCACGAAAGTAATGAAGCCGCCGAGGAATGGCTGAAATCCCGCAATTCCGATTTCGACAAATACATTTTAGGTGAATTGTACCGTAGAACCGAACAATTTGATAAAGCGGAAGAGATTTTCAACTCGATTATATCCGGCAATAAAATTCCATTGGTACCTGTTTACCTTTCATTAGTAAAGTTGTTAATTCAGGAGGACGATCAACAAAAAGCTGCGGACACTTATTGGGATGCGGTTAATTCTATTAAGGATTCAGTAGGAGGAAAACTGCTGTTAAAGGATTTGATCTACATACTAAACGAAAATGATTATAAAGTTTATAAAAATCTTAAGTCCGTAGAAAATATAAAACAGTTTGTGAAATCATTTTGGTTTGTTAGGAATCCGTATCCCTCCATGCCTTATAATATGTATCTTGTTGAATATTACAAAAGAATTATCTACGTGGATGAAAATTATTGGTATGACGGGCTCAGGATGGAAATTTATGACCCAAATAAACTTGATGTAATCAATCATCCTCCATGGTATGATTTGAATGATAGATACAACGATCTCGGAATAGTCTATCTCAGGTTGGGAGAGCCCAACGGGATGTCGGGTATAACTACTTTCGGTCGGTGGGAAATTGTATCCTGGCTTTATAATGAAACCGCAAACGCGCCTAAAATGATAGTAAACTTTGAAGTGGACGTGAGCGCCCCCTTAAATTATTGGAAGCTGGTGCCGGGATTTACTTATAAAAACTTGAATGAGGAATTAGCTGTTTGGGATTCGAGATATCACGACTTGGATCTAAACAGTAATACTTTTTCGGATCTTCTTAAAGAGGGGGTAAGATCGGCAGAAACCGGGATAACCACAGACAGATTTGTTATGCCGGATGATTTCAAATCTTTGGATGCGTATTATTCTGTTGCACAATTCAAGGATGTCTCGTATTTAAATTTTTTTGAACTTTCCTTTGCGTTCCCTACTACCGAATTGTTCAACCAATCGAACAACGGAGACAGCTTGAATTTTGAAGCTGCAATAATGATTTATGATTCGGATTTAAATCCTGTGTTTCATATGGTAAAGAACTATGATAAAACCAGCGCTCTTTCTGTTAATTCTTTTAGTAATCTTTTCATCGATAAATTTGAAATTCCGCTTAAGACAGGAGAATATTATATATCATTTGATATTTATGTTCCGAAACGGAAAATGTTTTTCGCAGCAAAGTTTAAGGAGAACATAATAAATTTCGAAAGCAAAAAACTGCAGTGCAGTTCGCTCGAACAGGCTTTTAGTATTTCTTCAGATAACGATCCGGGTGCCAAGGACAAGAAACATCTCAGAATAATTCCGAATCCCACTAAACGGTTTGATCAAAAGAAGAACATCTATACTTACTACGAAATATACAATCTTGAAAAAGGTAAAGACGATCTCTGCCATTACGATGTAAGTGTTAATATTCAGAGGAAAGAGGGCGGCGGCATTTTAAGTTTCTTCACCGGGTTATTCTCTTCTAATAAATATAATTTATCAATAAGCGACAGCTTCATGGACACTACATCCAACATAACAAACTACCAGGCATTTGATATGAGTCAATTAGAGAAGGGTGAATACACGATGAAGCTTACCGTTAAAGATGATATAAATAACGAGGAAGTATCCACATCGTCCGATATTACAATTGAATAATCTTACCGGCGTCATTTCTTAATTTAACCAACTAATTTCTTATTTTTAGCTCACACAATTCGATCCGGTATGTTGAAAAACTTTTTACAATTTCTCGGTACAAAGACACTTAACTTTTTCCAGGAATTCGGTCAAGTATCGATTCTATTCATAGATATATTTAAGAACTCACGCCGCTTAGTTAAAAACCGGAAAGATTTTTTTTACCAGTTGGAACACATCGGTGTTAACTCACTACCACTTGTTTTGATAATTGCAATTTTCACCGGTGCCGTAGCGGCGTGGCAGGCAGCTTATCAATTGAAAGGAATTGCGCCGCTTTCTTTTTTAGGAACCGCTACAAGCAGGGCAATTATAACCGAGCTTGGTCCGGTACTTACTGCAATTGTAATTGCCGGAAGGATTGGTGCATCAATTGCTGCGGAAATCGGTTCGATGAAAGTTACAGAGCAAATCGATGCGCTGGAAACAATGGGAATAAGCCCGGTTGGTTTTTTGGCAACTCCCCGTTTCTTTGCAGCGATAATTATGATTCCTATACTTGTTGTCTTTGCCGATTTTATCGCGGTTTTCGGCGCTTATTTTATTTCCAATTATTTTCTCGGCGTTTCATTTGATGTTTTTTTTGAATCTGTGCGAAGATATTTTATTTTCAGTGATTTCGCATTCGGTTTATTAAAAGGGATGATATTCGGAGGTGTTACAGCTTTGCTCGGGTGCCATATCGGTTTCCGAACCGAGGGAGGAGCCGAGGGAGTAGGGCTTTCTACCATCAAATCGTTTGTTGCCAGCTCAGCCTCAATATTGATTTTAGATTATATTCTTTGGAGCCTACACTTTTAGTTTTCATTTCAAAAATATTTCTTTATTTTAAATTATTATTTATAAAAATTACTAAAGCATCAATTTTAAAGATGATCTATAACCGTTACAAAAAAGGGATTATATATAATGATTTCGGTAATTTTTA
>CAZRIQ010000349.1:0-3251 GCA_964600175.1 uncultured Melioribacter sp.
AGGCAAGTGTGCCCAGCCGCTATAATCTCAATATCTTTAGTATTCTGCATTGAATTCTCTTAATTAATTTTGTACTGTGTAATATTTAAATGTCTGATTCGATATTTATATTCATCGTCAATCAAACATATACGAATTAATAATGTTTTCTAACATTTCCTGTCGAGCGCTTTGCAAAACTGGGCTTTTCTGTTTCAGAATCCATTGCTCAACTTCTTCTAATCCGACTTCGCCAGCCAGAATTTGTTTGCCTATACCCGAATTGTGACTGCTGTATCTTTCCTCAACAAAATTGCTCAATACTTTGTCTTCTATAATTTTATGTGCAATAAGAAGACCCTTGGCAA
Source organism: uncultured Melioribacter sp. (assembly GCA_964600175.1). GTDB lineage: Bacteria > Bacteroidota > Ignavibacteria > Ignavibacteriales > Melioribacteraceae > Pyranulibacter. Next base: position 348 of record CAZRIQ010000349.1, read on the forward strand.
AAGCATCCATACCACCGATATGTGCATAAAACAAATCTGTTGGATCAATGGAGCTTCGACGTATTTTTGCATCAAAGTTTAATCCGCCGGAGCCTAAACCGTTTTGTTTTAATATAACCATCATTGCCATAGTTGTGCTATAAATGTCAGTCGGGAACTGATCGGTATCCCACCCCAGAAATAGATCACCGCGATTCGCATCAACACTACCTAATCTTCCCGCAGCCGAAGCAACTGTTAATTCATGCTCAAATGTACTCCCTGCCAATGTTGCATGGTTTGCTTCAATATTTAATTTGAAATCATTAATAAGATCATATTCTTTCAAGAAATACAATGTTGTTGCTGAATCCGCATCATATTGATGTTTCGTAGGTTCACAAGGTTTCGGTTCAATCAGAAATTGTCCTTTGAATCCAATCTTATTTTTATAATCTAACGCCATATGAAGAAAGCGAGCCATCTTTTCCTGTTCTTTTTTCATATCCGTGTTAATCAACGTTTCATATCCTTCACGTCCTCCCCAGAAAACATAATTTACTCCGCCAAGTTCTTTTGTTGCATCAATTGCATTTTTAACTTGCGCTGCAGCCATAGCCATTACGTGTGCATTAGGATTTGTTGCAGCTCCCTGCGTGTAAATAGCATTGCTGAATAAATTCGCCGTTCCCCAAAGAAGCTTCATACCCGTCGACTTTTGTAAGCTTTTTGCATACTCAACCATCTGTTCGAGGTTTTTACAAGTCTGTGAAAAATTTTCTCCCTCAGGAGCAATGTCCCGATCATGGAAACAATAATAGTCCACACCGAGTTTCTGAAAAAATTCAAACGCTGCATCCATTGTTTCCTTTGCACAATCCATCGGATCAGATGCTTTTCTCCATTCTCGTTGAAAACTTGGACCGCCAAACATATCGGTTCCATTTGCTAAAAGAGTATGCCACCAGGCAACAGAAAAACGAAGATGTTCTGCCATAGTTTTATTACCAACTTTTTGATCTTTGTTGTAGTATTTAAAAGCAAGTGGATTCTTAGAATCCTTACCTTCATACTTAATTTGTCCTTTCACATCTGGGAAATAGTTACTCATTATATTATTCCTTTCATTTTATTAATTAATAAGATTAATTTTTCAATTTGTTTACTTTCCTACATGGGTTATTTTAATAATAGCATCGAGAGCTGGTTTTGGTTTGAAATTACGTTCGAACAACATGGGATAATCAGTCCGCCCTCTTATAGGGAGATAATTTCGCCATGATTGAGCATCGTGCACTGCCCAAAACGTTACACGGCTAAACTTCTCTCTATATTTTAGAAACAATGAAAACAATTCGGCATAACGGTTTGCTAAATCATGTTGAACTGATTCCGGTAAACCACCAGGATAAGGATTATATTTTTTCTGTAATTCAGTATTAAAGGAAGAAATATCCACAGCTTGAGCATCTACCGGATAAAAAGGAAGAGTGCTCACATCAAGCTCAGTTATCATTATATTAATCCCCAAATCTGAAAGTGCCAGGATGTAATTTTCGATATCATTGATATTTGGATAGTCTAAAAACCAGTGCCCCTGAATACCAACGCCATCTAAACGGATTCCCTTAGACTGTAAATTCTTTATTAGCCGAATGACACCCTCGCATTTGGGTTTCATCTCAAAATCATATTCATTGTAATACAACTCCGCATCCGGATCAGCCTGATGTGCATATTCAAAAGCTTTAATTATATGGTCTTCACCAAGAATCTCGAACCATTTACTTTTTCTAAATTGACCATCTTGTGAAACTGCTTCATTTACTACATCCCAGCCATGAATTCGCCCTTTATAGCGACCCATCACAGTAAAAATGTGATCCTTCATTCGTTCAAGTAATGCATCGCGACTTAATGGCTTGCCGGTCTCATCCTGGAAAACCCAATCCGGAGTTTGATGAAACCAGACGAGTGTGTGACCCATAATGTGCATTTTGTTCTTTTCACCAAATTCAACAAAACGGTCTACCGCTTCAAAATTATATCTGTCTGGTTCAGGATGAACCTCTTCCCACTTTAAAATATTTTCCGGTGTGATGCTGCTAAAATGTTTTTCTACAATCTCAATAGTCTTCGGCTCTTTACCTGAAATTTGATCTAGACTGAGGGCAACACCTATATGAAAATCATTTTTAAATACGTCTTTTAAGGTCGGTTTTTTAAAATTGCTGCTGGTGACTTCGGGAACTACACTATTAGAAATTGAAAAGAAAGGAAACAACGATGTCTTTTTTAGGAATCCCATACTATTTTAATTATAGTTTATAATGAGATTAATTGAATTTGTATGAATTTTATTTGTTGAATTACGCAAAGCAACTATTCCTGTACAATTCAACATACATATAAATTGTGAATCCTAGGAAGACTTTGAATTTTCGAAACTAAGCAAGTTTTTTGATTTTTCAATAAATAAGAGTTTTTTACCGTGTCCTTTTGTAGCAAATAATGTTCTGATTAAATATAAATCAAAAAAAAACGAATGCTCGGCCTTAGAATTAGAATGTTAAACTAAAATTGAACCGTTTCAAACGTAAGAAAATAATTTCGAAAAAACAATAAAACTAACCTATTTTGTTAAGCAACAAAAAATTTGAATAAAATTATTAGTCAATAATTATTTAATCAAAAATTTGTAAATCGTTGTCTGTTTGTATATTTCTGACGGGCGTAATGTAACCGATGGAAAATGCGGTTTATTCGGAGAATCGGGAAAGTACTGAGTCTCCAAACAAAGAGCAGATCTCTTATGATATGTTACTCCATTTTTACCAGTGAAAGATCCATCGAGAAAATTACCTGAATAAAACTGAACCCCAGGTTGATCACTTAAAACTTCCATGTACCTTCCCGTCTGAGGAT
>CAZRIQ010000350.1:0-2389 GCA_964600175.1 uncultured Melioribacter sp.
ACTTAAATCACTGGTTCAAAAGTCGCTTCCTATCTGGCTAGGATTGGTTTTCGTTCTTCTATACGATAAAGTAGATATTCTAATGTTATCGGCGATGAGGAATACAAATGAAACCGGTATTTATTATGCGGCATATTCTATTTTAAAAAGCTCTACAATTATTACTTCATTTTATCTTGTCGATATTTTTACGAATCTCTCGAAAACATTTAAAACTGACTTGAACAGTTTTAGAAATATTATGAAGAAATCATTCGTTATCACTCTTTTAGTTTCACTTTCTCTTATGCTTGCCTTTAAGGGTTTCAGTGGGATTATCATTAAGGTTTTTTACGGGAGTAAATTTCTGCATTCTGCCGAGTTGCTTAGTATTCTTTCAATATCGCTTTTATTTATGTTATTCAATTATAATTTAGGGACTATATTTAATTCGATTGATCAGACAAAATTCCCTATGTTCGGGGGAATTATAGCGTTTTCAGTTAATTTTTTGTTGAACCTAATTTTTATCCCGAAACACGGGTATTGGGCGGCGGCATATATTACCGTTATAACCGAATTAATAATGTTTCTATACTTAACCGTAAATATGTATAGGCAGTTAAGGAGATTGAGAATTGTCTGATACGATTTTTGTAATAGGAAGATACCAAAAGCAGGAAAGACTATCCGGTTCTGTAAAGTTTGTTAAAAGATTGTATGAAAATATAAATCCCGGTAAGTACAAGATTGAATTCATCGATTTTTATTTTGGCTATCATCCTGTGACTTTATTTAGGAAAGTTTTCGGGAAAGAAATTCTAACTAAGAGGCAACAGGTAATATTTTACCGGTTGGGGATTTTTAGTCTAATAAAAAATTTCTTTGCTAAGAAACCTAAAGCTGTATTGATTACTTCCTTGGAAGGTTATGGCTTATTGTTGTTGCCATTCAAAAGATTTTTGAAATTCAAGACATATTATACGTTACATGGCTTATATGATTATGAACTTCTCAATGATAAGTTAAATAAAGAACCGGCATTTTTTAGATGGAAGTATAAATTTCTGGAAAAAGGAATTTTAAAGAGAAGCGATACTATAATTTTATATTCCCGCTTATCATGTGAATTATTTAATAAGTACTATCCTCAAATAAATACGAATCTAATATTCCTGAAACATGGAGTAGACGGGATATTCTATTATAAAAAGGAATACTTTAATAACGGCGATGTACTAAAGGTAGTGTATGTGGGCGGAATCGGGAGAGAATTAAAAGGTTTTGAATTTTTGATTGAAGAAATGAAATTGATTGATTTCCCGATGGAACTACACGTAGGCGGGAAAATAACGAATCGAGATAATCTTGATAATACAATTACCTCGTTAAATGAAAATGTTAATATTAAGATAGAAGGTTTCTTGACCGTTCAAGAATTGGCAGTACTTTATAAGACCGCTGATATATTTGTCTTACCGAGCCGTTATGAAACGTTTGGCATTGCGGTTTTAGAAGCGGCAGCTTCTTCTTTGTGCTGTATAATTTCACAGAATACCGGTGTTGCCGAGTATCTTACAAATATGAAAGATGCAGTTTTTGTTGATCTTGACAAGTCTGGCTCTTTGTCGCAAGTATTGAAAGAACTTAATTCGAATCGGGATATGCTCAAAAAAATTGCGACGGAAGGATATAAAAATTCGCTTAATTTTAAATGGAAAGATATTGCGCGAGATTATTTCAAAATTATAATTGGTTAATCGAATGCTCGAAAAGATATCTGTCTTGATGACTACTTATAACTGTTCTTCTTATTTGTACTATTCTATTAAAAGCGTCTTAAACCAATCGTTTTCTAATTTCGAATTGGTTATTGTTGACGATGGTTCAACGGATGAAACTGAAGAGTTAATAGAATCATCTAATGATCATAGGATTATTTATCATAAAATTTCACATTCCGGAAGAAGCAAAGCTCTGAACCATGGTTTATCGATTTGTTCAAATAATTGGATTGCTTTACAAGACGCCGATGATATCTCACATCCCCTTAGATTGGAAAAACAAATAAAAGATGTGGACGCAAATCCGAATAACGTATCTGCTACCTGGGTAATGTATTTTGATAATGACAAGATTCTTTATCCAATTGAAACTCCGACAAAACGTGACGAACTATTAAAACAATTGGCGCTTCATTCTTGTGTAAATCATCCTAGCGTACTGTTCAATAAAGAATTTATACTCAGCAGGGGAGCCTATAATAAAAATTTACGGGGTGCAGAAGATTATGATTTGTGGCTAAGAATTAAAGATGAAGTAAATTTTATTATAGTGCCGGAATACTTGTATTTTTTTCGAAAAAGGCATGGTTCACTTAGCTCGATGGAGAATAACCGTCATTCGACCT
>CAZRIQ010000350.1:2399-3248 GCA_964600175.1 uncultured Melioribacter sp.
ACTTAGTTCAAAGGCTATATTATGAAAATCTTGAAACGAATTTCGGGATCGCTGATTTCAAAGATCAACAAATCGTACGTGGCTGGAGAGAATATTTTTACGGAACAAAATCACTCGCAAGAAAAGAATGGTATAGAGTAAATTTTTGGGAATGGAACTTAAAAATGTTTGTTGCGTTCCTTTTTACATTTTTACCCAAAACCGTTTTTGACAAAATCATACGGTTAAATATAAGTCCGCGAATTAATTACTATTTTAAATTCCTTTTGGGAGCTAATAAATTAAATGAGATGTTCAAGAAAGTATTGAGAGATATTTCACCTGGTTAGACTTTGCAAATTGTATAGGTTGAGATATGATTCAACCGTATTTTCAAGATTAAATCTTGTCTGTATTGTCCTAAGTGCTTCATTTTTTATTTTATCTCGTTTATTATCATTTATTGTTTCAACAATTTTTTCAGCTAATTTTTCTGGATTACTATGTTGAACAAGATAACCGTTAAAACCATCTCTAATTATTTCTTCAATTCCTCCCACTTTAGATCCGATTACCGGAATGCCAAGCGACATCGCTTCAATAATAGAATAACTAAATCCCTCCAGTTTAGTTGAAGGAACAATAAACAAATCTATGCTGTTGTAAATTTCTTCTATTTCTGTTTTTGGTCGATGGATTTCAACAACATTTTCAAGCTTATTTAACTTTAGATAGTTTCGTATGAATTGTTCTAATGAACCTTCACCTACTAATCTCAGTTTCAATTCAATGCCGAATTTAACAACTGAATTGAATGCCGCCAATAAAATTTTAATTCCTTTTATTTCTTCGAATCTTCCGACAAATCCG
>CAZRIQ010000351.1:0-3242 GCA_964600175.1 uncultured Melioribacter sp.
ATTTTCTGCAAGACCTTCTATTCTTTGTATCCATAATTGGTTGTCAGGCTCTGCATCGGAAAGTTTTGAATATAAATCGAGAGCCTTCATTTTATAATCGTTACTATCTGTTGCATGAGCTGCATAGAGCAGACCTAATCGGTCTTTGTAGAATGTATCGATCGTCGAATCTTTTGCTATTGCTTTCTCATAAGTAGCAATCACTTTTTGCGGATCGCTATTTTCCCACGACTCCATCACAAAAGCTTTTCTCGCAAGAAAATACCCGGCATTATCCGGTTCATACTGAACTGCTTTATCATACAAGTATAATAAAGTATCTGCAATAGCTTTTTTAGTTGCTTCATCTGCATTTGTACTATCGTGAACATACCATAACACATCTTCCATCTTGTGAAAGATTTTGTACTTAATAAAGTTTGTCGGATCAGCATTGATTACTTTCCAGCCATAAGGTATTGCACTTACATAATCTTTATTCTTTTGGTATTCATAAAATAAACTGAAATTAGCAACAAGCTGCTGATTGCCCGAATCCGTCTGCGCAACTGTTTTTCTCCCATAAAAAACTGTTAGTATAAACAATGCTAAGACCAGAAATTTCAATTGTTTATTCAATTTAATTTTCCTTATAATATTATTGCCTACCGAAACGGATAAACCAAAGTTCTCCAAGGCTTAAAGTTACTGAAAATCTATATATATTTTCGTTTAATAAATTGTTATCGGTCGTTCCCCTTTTCCCAAATTGAAAACCGAAATCCAACGAATTATCAACACCAAGCGGAAATGAAAAACCGAAATATGCAGATAATTCGTTTATGCCGGAACCGTTAATTATGTATTGTGTCTGTTCGTAACTTAAACCGCCCCTTAAAGAAACCAGTTCCCAGAATGTGCTGCGGACGTTGGCTTCATTCTTATATTCCATACCTATACTAAACCGGTTCAAGTTTCTGTAATAATCTTCCGGTTTGTTATTAAATGTATAATCACCAAAAGGTTGGTATATATAGTCAACTAAAAACATATAAGCTTTATCAAATTTCAAACTTGCACCAAGTGCAATTCTCTGCGGCAGATTAATAGTTGCATTACCGTTGTTTGTTGAAGCAGATGTAACTGCGTTTGATACACTGACTGAAGTATCTGCAAAGATAGATACTGATCCGCTGTAGCTGAGTCCCAATCTTAAATCGGTAATCTTGTCGATTCCGAGTATTGGCGATAAGTCACCGCTTAAGAAACCAATAGTATATCCTATTCCATGAAAAAAATAACTTTGACTGAAAGTTGCATCCTTATAATCGGATCCCGAAATAAACTCTACTTTAGAATTATGTTCTATTTTACCGGTATAATATTCAAATGTAGAGCCGACGGCTAAATCAAAAGGAAATTTATAAGACAAGCCGAAAAATAATTTCGACACTCCGCCTGTTCCCGAATAAGTAATTGAGTAAGGATCTACAAGGGAATTCGAATCGCTATTCACAACATTATAACTTACTCTTGAAAAAGGTTCAAGTCCGGTAACAAAACTTATTCCGTGATCTTTATCGATAGGCACACCGAATTTAAATCCGGAGAAATATGTATCAGCGTAAAATGCGTTGTTGGAATTACTGGTAATCCCATATCCGGCAAAGTCCATCCCGGTTTCTAATCTTGTCAATCTCATTTTATACCAGCTCGCCGGGTTTTGATAGTTTATAAAATCATAATCGGCAAATGCAATACCTCCTTCTCCAAATGCAAGTCTTCTTGCAGTATAAGACAATCTAATATCGCCGATACCATACCTGGAATATATTGAACCTCCCCCGGCATAAATATCGGAGATGAAAAAGAGCAAGGTCAATATGTAGATTATTTTTTTTATCGTCATTTTCAATGTAAAGTCGCGTAAGTAATTTTTAAACGGGGTCTTTTATCTAAGTCTTTATAATTACTTCCGTAAAAAACAATTCTCGATGCAGCATCTAACTCGTCCGCTAACTCTAACTTTAAACCATAGTTGCTGTTATTACTCAGCCAGATTTGAAGAAAATATGATATATCACCGGAATAAACATTCCCATTCTTTGTTAAAATAGCTGCATAACTACTATCGCTGGTTCTTTTGCTAAATAGACTATCTGCATACCTTGTTACATAAATCGAATCGGAAGCGGGATCACCGTCTGCTGATTTTAACGTATCACATGTCAATTCAAGAATCGCTTTGTTTACCACGGAAGCAGACTTCAATTCCGACAGATTAAAAAATACTCTTCCGTGTACTCCGTAACCCGCCTGTAAGAAAATTTCATCATCACTTTGGGGTATGCTGCTCAAAACTACATGTTTATTTAAGAACGGTATAATAACTAAAGTGTCAAGCCAATCGTTCGGTTTTTCAAAAACAAAATGAATTGTAGGCTGCGTTGTATCTTGCACATACGATGTCCCCACAAAACCTAAAATTTGTCTGGTATCCTGTGTAGGAGCAAAATACAATCCGTAATTAACTATGTCTATTGTCGAATCCTGGTACTGAATCCATTCATCGATTACGGAAGTCTGCAAATCGACTTTTACCAGCGTATCGTTCATAATAACATTGGATCCAACATTATTATTATCATATTGAAGTACGGCAAGACTGTCTTCGTCAAAATTTAAGTTCCAATTGTTTCTTACCTGGTGAACCTCAAAATTGTAGTTAGCATTTTTATCACCCAGTCTATAAACGATATGCATATTGATCCATGCTTCTTTTATCTTAACTTCATTGTTCTTGTAATAAGTTAGAATTGAATCCGGAACCGTAGGACTATAAGCCAGCAGCATAACCGATTCCGCAAAATCGGTTTTACCAAGAAGAATTTTGCTTGAACCTCCGAGATTCAAAGTATCTTTGATAAAAGATGATTTCTGAGAAAGAGAGTCCTTGTAGGAATCGAGCAGATCAAACTGAACATTATCGTCACCCGGAATCAAGTTTGAGCCAATTGAGGTTGGACTATCGCTGCAAGAAGCCAAACTAAAAATTAAAATCCCGCTTAAAATTAATCCTAAGATATTTTTCAACAACTAATTCCCTCCGGTAAAATCAGCAACAATGAATTGGAATGCATCTTTGAAATTTTCGGCTACAAAATTGGGAGATTTTCCCCGATTAAGCAAGATCGAAATTTCGTCATCGTATAAATCGGATTTTATTAATATTGATTTAATCTCGGCATTAAGCCCGCTTTCAA
>CAZRIQ010000352.1:0-283 GCA_964600175.1 uncultured Melioribacter sp.
AAGGTTGAAGAAAAATCGAGCGACTATTTAAATGCATCCGTAGGTTACAGCGGCTCATATGGTTTCAGCGGTTCGGTTGGATTCACTCTAACGAACTTCTCACTTCAACATCCATTCAGCATTGGAGGCGGACAAATTTTAAACTTCAGCTGGCAATTCGGAGTAGGAAATTACTACCGTACATTTTCTTTAGGATTTACAGAACCCTGGCTTTATGATACTCCTACATCCGTTGGATTCAGCTTGTTCGATACAAGGCAGCAATACGTTTACGATTTAAGAC
>CAZRIQ010000352.1:293-3235 GCA_964600175.1 uncultured Melioribacter sp.
TGTTCAAGTTGGTAGAAGACTCAAATGGCCCGACGATTATTTTTCCGTACAAGGAACGGGAAGATTTCAGTATAATGACGTAATTAACGGACAAGGCATTTACCAGGAAGGCAGAACAAGGCAGTATACAGCGGGGCTGGTAATTTCGAGAAACGATATAGACGACCCGATTTTCCCGTCTAGGGGATCGAGAGTATCTTTAAGCGGAGATATTTCCGGCGGTCCGTTTTTACCCGGCAACGTAGATTATTATAAACTGCTTTTTAGCGGGGAATTCTTTAAGCCGCTGTTTAATACAAACAGATTAGTATTATATTCCAGCCTAAATTTGGGATATATAAAAGAATTGATACCCGGAACGCCGATCCAGCCTTTTGAATTTTTCTACATGGGCGGCAACGGACTGATAATAGCCACTACACCGCTTAGAGGTTACGAAGATAGAAGTATCGGTCCCCGCGATGCGGCGGGAAATGTAATCGGTTCAAGGGTTATGGAAAAAATGACCGTTGAATTGAGGGCGTCTTTAGTAAAAGAACCGATACCGATTTATTTTTTAGTATTTGCAGAAGCGGGTAATGTTTTCCTAAATTTGAACCAGACCGATCCGTTCAATTTGAAAAGATCGGTTGGAATAGGGGCAAGAATTTTAATAAACCCAATTGGTCTGCTCGGTTTCGATTACGGCTACGGTTTCGACCGAAAAAGTGTTGACGGGCAGAATCCGCAATGGGTCTTTCATTTCCAATTTGGAAAAGGTTTTTAATAACTTAATCTGAGGTAAACGTGAAAAAAAGTATTTTGTTTTTACTCTTGTTTTTCTTTGCAGCGGGTATATATGCCCAATCTACAAATGGTTTGAAAATAGGTTATATCGATTCCGAAGTTATCCTAGGTCAGTATTCGGAAGCAATTAAAGCAAAGAGTGATTTGGATGCATTGGTTGCAAAATGGAAAGCAACCATGGACAGTATGGCAACAGATTATCAGACCGACGTGGATAATTACAGAAAACAATCCGCTACAATGACGCCGGATAAACAAAGAGCCGAACAACAAAAAATTCTTGAAAAAGAACAGAAAATTCAAGATTTCAGAGATCAAAAATTCAGTCAGCCAAACGGTGAATATTATACCCAGCAGGATAAAATAATGGCTCCTATTAAAAAGAAAATTTTCGATGTCATAAATCAGATAGCTAAAGAAGAGGGTATGAAGTTCGTATTCGATAAAGCAGGCGACGTTGTACTTCTTTATGCCGATCCGGAATACGATATCACTTATAAAGTTTTGGATCGTCTCAAAAGAGGAAAGTAAAAACATCTTTCTGGAAAATAAAAATGAAAACTAAAACGTTAATTGTTTCCGTATTGTTTTTTCTATTTGTGGGTTCTTCCGCCGCGCAATTGAATATAGGGTATGTCGATTCCGATAAGTTTATGAAACAGTTGCCGGATGCTCAAGATACTCAGAAAAAACTCGACTCTATTATCAAAGAGTGGCAGGAAGAACTAAGCAAGATGGAATCGAACTGGAAATCGAAGTACGATGATTATCAAAAGAGAAAACTCGTTTTAAGCGAACAAAAAAGAGTTGAAACGGAAAAAGAACTTGTTTCGATGGAAGATCAAATAACAAAATACCGCCAGGATAAATTCGGTGCTAAAGGAGAACTTTTTCAGAAACAGGAAGATTTGATGAAACCGATTCAGAATAGAATATTCAATGCAATCACCGAAGTTGCAAAAGAACAGGACCTTGATTTTGTATTCGACAGGAGCGGCGATATTCTTTTCCTTTATGCCAAAGAAAAATACGATATTACGAATGACGTTTTAGATAAACTAAAATGACAGTTTATGAAAATAACCTTGGAAGAAGCCGCCGACTTAGTCGGCGGCACTGTTATTGGAGACCATAATTTAGAGGTTTCCAACGTTGCAAAAATTGAAGATGCACAACCCGGGGACTTAACATTTCTTTATCTTCCTGCCTACGAAAAATATTTATTGACCACAAAAGCAAGCGCAGTAATAATTAAACCGGAATTTCAAAAATTAAATAAAGACGTTAGTTATATTGAAACTGCGAACCCGAATATTGCTCTTCAAAAAATCATTATTACCTACTTGAAACCGGAAATAAAAATAAAAGGAATCGATCCTTCCTCTTCTGTTGATAAAACGGCAAAAGTAGGCAAAAACGTTTCGATCGGAAAAAATGTAGTGGTCGGCAGCGGATGTGTAATTCAAGACGGGGCTGTAATTCTTCACAACACAGTTCTTATGGAAAATGTTAAAATCGGTAAGAATACTCTTGTTTATCCAAACGTTACAATTAGAGAAAATTGTGTTCTCGGTAATAATGTAATTGTCCATTCCGGTACCGTCATTGGTTCGGACGGTTTCGGTTACATTCCTGATGAAAAAAATGTTTTTCATAAGGTACCGCAGATCGGCAACGTCGTTCTTGAAGACGATGTAGAACTCGGTTCAAATGTTTCGATTGACAGGGCTGCTATTGGTTCGACAATCATAAAAAAAGGAACGAAGATAGATAACCTCGTTCAAATTGCACATAACGTTTCTGTAGGAAAAAATTCTATCTTATCTGCACAGACAGGTGTTGCCGGTAGTACTAAGATTGGAGATAATTGTATACTAACCGGACAAGTCGGTGTGGTTGGTCACATTGAAATAACAGACAATGTTCTTGTTGGTGCGCAATCCGGTGTTTCAAAATCAATTACAAAACCCGGCAAATACCGAGGCTCCCCGGCAACCGATCTTTCATCAGCTCTAAAATTGGAAGCGCACGTTAGGAATTTACCTTCCTATTCAGAAAAAATTAAATTTTTAGAAGAAAAAATTGCATCTTTGGAAGCAAAAATTTCCGAACTAACAATAAAGGAAAAATCCTGATGCTCGAGTTACAGAGAACAA
>CAZRIQ010000353.1:0-3234 GCA_964600175.1 uncultured Melioribacter sp.
CCACCGAGCGACGGGAAATGGAAACGCCAAATGTTTGCTCGAGTTTAGCTTTAAGTTTATCGCGAAGAATTATAATTTCGGAAAGATTTTTTTTGAGTAATGTGTTGTTAAAACTAGGAGTAGTTTTTTTATATATTCTTTCAATTTCTTTAGCGGATTTTTCGGAATCTCTTTGAACTTTTTCAATATCTTTTTTTAATTGCTGTTGTCCGAGTTTTATTTCAACAAATATTTCATCAATTGATGCCATTTATAAGACTCCGGCTTTCTTAAATCTTGCTATTCGATCTGAAAATAATTGATCTTTATCTCGCTGTGTCATGGTCTCAAGCTTATCGCCCCGCAAGTAGTTTCCAATAATTGCAGCGATTTCGGCGAGTTCATCAAATTCTTTAAATACCATTTTATCAATTTCAGTTTCTTTTTTGCGAGTTATTTTTATTATCAGATATTTTAGGATTCTGAAATCGGCTGGCTTTTGACTTTTTTTTTATCATTCGCCGGGCCGAAATCAAGTTCATAAACTTTTTCACACCATTCATTCAATTCCTCAAAGCTTAATCTCGACTGTATATTTTGCACCGAGATCAAATTTTCCAATTTCTTCTTTTCTCTTTTCTTTTTAAAGTCAAAGAAACGAATTGATTCAAATTGGTCGAGATTTCTTTTCAGCGCGGAATGGATAATAAAGGCGTTGATAAATAATTTATCTTCCGCCTCTTTGTTTTCTTTATCAAAAAGCGATACATCAATAATATCTTTTATATACCGCTGTGATAAAATTAATTTCCGATCAAATAAATCGATCTCAATTGACTTCATTAAACGCTCTCGCTCAAAGCTCCTTGAACTCTACCCGTATAAGCCCAGGTAATAGCCCCATCTCTCGAACCGCTCAGGCTCTTTGTTCCAAGTGTGCAGTTACCGCTAAATACATCCTGGAGTAATCCAGTCTCGTCAAATACTGAGAACGTGAAAGCCTTCTGAATCTTTGTAGGCAAGGAAGCTGTGTTGACTTTATGAAAAGCAGTAAAAGAAATTGGACGCGATGTTTTTCCATAAAGAAATTCACTTTCGCCAGTGTCTGTTTCAGTATCAGAAACATCTATCTCGGAAGTTTCTTCGCCCAAAGTTAAATCAGTGATTCCAAAAGGTGAACCATCGAAAGTAAAAACGCCTTCGTCAAATGCGGCTTGATTTTGATTAGCCATTTTATTTCTCCTTAGTTGAATTCAGTTTAAAAGTTAAATCTATCTGAAAAATTTTGTCGAGTTCAGATTCTCGATAATTATTTAATCTGCATCTTGAAATCTTTTGTGTCCCTGTCCCGGCAAGATTAGTTTTCGTTAAATTATCTTTAATCAATTTTGCTTTGTTTTTTAACGTCACAACATTTGCCGATTGGAAATGATCAAACAATGAGACTTGTATTTGTTCTTCTCCAAATTCATCAATCGTGTCATAATTCGAAATATCAGTAATTGAAGAAAAAATATATCTTGGAAATATTTTTGAATTAATATCGGCCTTGATATAAAAAACATTGTCTTGAGTCAATCCCTCAATATTTGTAAGAACATTAAAAACTTTTGCTTGTAAATTATTATCCATGATTAAGCCGCGTTCAAAATTTTTATTACATCTTTTTTCTTTTCAGCAAGTGCCGGTCTCAAACAAGGTCGTTTTGGTATATCAACATTTTTTAAAAGTATGAAATATATTTTCAATTTCCCGTTTTCATTCCTTGCTAAAAATGCTTTGCCATTTGCTTTATAAATAAATAAATCTGGAAAATCTGATGCTCTTTGTCCAACAGCTTCCGGCGCAATCGGGATTGTCAAAGCCTTTGCTTTATAGGGGGTTATGTGCGCCCCAAATTCAATTGTTGGAAAATAATCTAAGTTACTGCCGATTCTCATAGAGAGACCAACAAGTTTTGCATAAATACTCTGCCTTGCGGCCCCGCCGACTTTCCCCGATCCAGCAGGATACTTACCAACCTTACAAAGTGCTTTCGCTTGATTCTTTACAACTTCACCGGCAATGATAAGACCTTTCGTTTTTCTTTCGATCAATGCCTTTGTAAGTGTTTCTATGTTTCCGCGATTAGCTTTCACTCGATCCCCCGGATTCAACTGCTGCAAGTGTTTGGTTTTCGGTTACTGGTATTCTTAAAAAAGCTATAACTCCTTTTTCGTTTCGTGTTGCGGTCAAGCCCTTTATGTCATAGCGAACATTGTCGCCGTCAACAACTAAATCCCTTTGTTCATCATAGTCGTAAACATCAAGGTAGATAATGCCGGTTAAAATCATTCCGCGATTTTGATAAGTCAATCTCTCATTATAAGATGGATTGCTTATTCTTCCTTTTACTTCGGCAAGCGATTTATAATTATCGCTCGGTATCCCGTTAACCGTTGTCGGATAATTTCGAAGTACTTGGAACGTCTGATTTAATAGTGGCGTTATCATCTTTCTTTGATTTACCTTTTTTAGATTTTATGTCTTCAACAGATTCGTCTTTAATTACTCGTATCAACTTCCTTTTTGACCATCTTTCAAAAACCTCCGCCGGAATAGAATCGTTTTTATACGCACTTCCTTTTTCGAAACTCTTGAATTTAAAATTAGTTGTTACGTTCATTCTAAACATTAAGTCACCTTCACAATTAAATAAGGTCGGAAAAATTCCATCAATAAATCACGTCCCGATTTCTTTGAGTAAGAATAATCGCCAATACTTTCCGATTGCTTGTCTGAAGTACTGTCATTGTTAAGCAAGGCTCCTATGTAATTGGCTAATGAAATTTTATATCCTTCAGTAATTTTCGAAACGTATAAAACGAATTTTGAATTCAACTCAGTGACCAACGCGCTTGAATTAAGAGTCAAGATATTGCCGGCTATCTCATTAATCTTATAAATACCATCGTTGAATTTTGAATTTTGGATGTGAATGAATAAGCCAGCTTGAAGATTTGAGTAGGAGTCATAATAATTAACATTGTCAAAATCATAACCATAATCGATTGTTATCTTATCACTCTGGAAACTTCCGATTACTGTTATAGCAAATGCCGTATGAAAATAATTCTTTGTATAGTCGAAAGCATAAGATTCGGCAAGAGGGATTAGGGTTTCAAGCCTTTCCTCTTGCCCGCTTATATTTAAAATTGTTTGCACTTCAGCATCTGTGATTATCATAATTCATCATCCTATTTTTCAAAAATCAAT
>CAZRIQ010000354.1:0-2705 GCA_964600175.1 uncultured Melioribacter sp.
ACGGAAAACAAGATCGAGAAAGAAGATTTCTGCAAATATTTTTCGGCAATTTTTACAGAGAACAAAGAATTAACCGCAATTTTACCCGGACTGAAAAAGAATTATACGCTGGTCCTTTTATCGAACACAAATTATATCCACAGAAAATATGGTTGGAACGATTGGGAGTTTCTGAAATATTTCGATAAGCTCATTCTCTCTTACGAAGTCGGTTCGGTTAAGCCGGAAGAAAAAATTTATAGGGCAGCAGAAAATTTTACAAAGACGCCTTCAAGCGAACATTTGTTTATCGATGACATCGGCGATTATGCAGAAGGCGCAAGAAAATGCGGTTGGAATGCAATCCAATTTACCGGCAACAAAAATTTATTTAAGGAGTTCGGAAATAGAGGGATTCGGTTCTAAATTAAAGCTTTAAAAGCCCCCTCCCTTGGGGAAGGGGTTAGGGACTGTCGGTTTTTATCCACTCTTTCCAAATATCCGGCTGATATCCCAACGTTACTTCTTTCCCGTTTCTTACAATCGGAGTTTTGAAAAGCAGCGGATCTTCAAGCAGTTCGGTTTCAATATCAAAAACCATAAACTGCATATTCCTCTTTTTGAATTGTTTACCTTCTCTATCGATTAATTTTTCCACCGGGAAAACACGTTTAATGTTTTCAAGCTCGCCGGGGGAAACGCCGTCTTCACTTAAATTTCTAAAATGAAATTGAATTCTTCTCTCTTTGAAAAACCTTTCGGCTTTCCTGGTGTCGCTGCACTTTTTCGTTCCGAATATTTGGATGTTCATTTTTCCAATAGAATTTTTAATGAGACTTGTTATAAAAATCTCATTTTTAAAAATTAATTACAATTGGATTTAACCAACGAAAGGCTAAGAAATGAACAAATTTTTCGGAAATATCTGTAAAAGAAAGATTGCTAATTCACCTTAAGTAGTTTTCTAGGTAAATGAATTTTCTTGTTCTTAATCATGCTCTTGATCTTGTTCTATAACATATCTACCCAGAACCAAAACAAGATTAAGAACAAGAGTATAAGCAAGATTTCATCTTACCTTTTGTGTAAAGTGAATTATATATATTAAATTGTTTCAGCAATACGTCTAAAATGAAAACCGTAAACAGCAAGAGTCATAGCAATAGGAAATTTTGCCGGGTATTTGAAGAAGCTGTAAAAAAACGTGTTCCAAAAATGACGTCTGCCTTTTTCAAAGAGACCTATTCGCCAGACTAATTTGAAAAATGCTTTTATTTCCGTAAAGGTCGGCATCCGTGATTTCCATACCGGGACTTTGTATTCATTTAAAAACGATTTGATACGATTATAATATTCACCGGGTGAATAAATTGTGTGGATAATTTTGGTGTATCCAACCACCAAGTCTTTGTATTCCATTTTAGGAATAAAGTTTATTGACCCGTCCATATTATTACCGGTAAAGCTGTCTAATAATCGATTTTCTTTCTTCAGACGTTTGAAAAGATGTGTTCCTGTCGGCGCATTTAATAGCCCGACCATTGCGGATGCTATTCCACTCTTGCGGATAAAATTTATTTGTTGTTCAAAAATATCCGGGGTGTCGTTATCAAATCCTACAATAAAGCCGGCAGAAACGTGCATTCCGTGCTGTTGTAATCGTTTAACGGATTCTACTAAATCACGTCTGCGGTTTTGAGATTTACCGCATTCTTCCAGACTTTCATCGTTGGGTGTTTCAATCCCGACGAATACATTTATGATTCCGCTTTCTACCATTAGTTTCATAAGCCGTTCATCATCGGCAAGATTAATAGAAACCTCGGTCACAAATTGGAACGGGTATTTATTTTGTTTCATCCATTCGATAAGTCCGGATAGAATTTCCTCTTTCAATTTCTTTTTATTCCCGATAAAATTATCATCAACAATTGAAAGGTTTCCGCGCCAGCCTAAATCCCGCAACCGATCCAGCTCGGCTAAAAATTGTTCTTTTGTTTTTGTCCTCGGTTTTCTGCCGTTCAACATTGTTATACTACAGAATTCGCAATCGTACGGACATCCTCTTGAATATTGCAGACTGAGCGCAGCATATTTTTTGATATCGAGTAATTCCCACATCGGCACCGGTGTTTTCGTGATATCCGGGAATTCATCGGTTGAATAAATAAATTTTGGTGTTCCGTTTTCCAAATCTTTCAAAAATTCCGGGAGTGTAATTTCGGCTTCATTCAAAACGAAGTGATCAATGCCGAGAAAATCGAAGTATTGAGTGGTGAATAAAGGTCCGCCGGCTACAATTTTTTTATTGAGTTTGTTACAGCGCCTAATGATTTCTTTTACAGAACGAGTGTGGACGTTCATGGCGCTTAAGAAAATGTAATCTGCCCACATCAAATCTTTGTCTTCGAGTTTAGATACATTTGTATCGATCAGCCGTTTCTCCCATTCATGGGGAAGCAAAGCTGCTACGGTAATCAAACCCAACGGTGGTTCTGCAGATTTTTTTGAAACGAACTTCAGTGCATCTTTAAAACTCCAAAAGGTGGAAGGTGTTTCGGGATAAACCAATAAAATCTTCATATCATTTGCTCACATTGAATTAATACAAATTATTTTTGTAGAACAGACATATTTTGCTAAAGGCTTAATTTTACTTTTTAAGTATGTCAATAATTTGGGAGACTATTTGTAAAAGAAATGTAAAAGTTGCACGAAACATATTT
>CAZRIQ010000354.1:2715-3213 GCA_964600175.1 uncultured Melioribacter sp.
TGACTTTTGCCGATATTCTATGATATTTGCGATAGAGTTGGTTCGATGTGTCGGTAATTTGAATAATTTATTATATAGATGAAAAAAAGCCGTTCTCTTCTTTTTCTTGTCATAGCATTTGTGTTTGCTCAACTTGCCTGGCTGGGGTTGTTGGGATTATGGATTTATTGGTACGTATCCAATTACCTTATATTTCAACAAGTCGGTGATAAACTTGCCCCCCAAATAAAGATCGATAACCCGAATGTATTCATATTTGTCGGGGGGATAATTTTGATTGCCGGGATTGCGGTAGCAATAATTATCATATTCCGTAATCTAACCGTTCAAATGAAGATGACGCGTTTGTATGATAACTTTATCGCAACAGTAACACACGAACTAAAATCGCCTCTTTCGTCTATCCAACTGTACGTCGAAACGTTAAACGCAAGAAAGGTTCCGGAGGCAAAGCAAAAAGAGTTTTTAGAATTAATGATAAGAGATGCCAATCGCCTT
>CAZRIQ010000355.1:0-3190 GCA_964600175.1 uncultured Melioribacter sp.
GCAAAGCCCGGCATTTGCCAGTCTTTTATTGCATTTTCAATGTATGTATCGAGAGCTTTTAGATCGGCTTGCTGACCGAAAGAAACATAGCTGAATGATATTACGAGCAGAAAAGTATAAACAGAGAACAATAATTTTTTCATACCGTCACCTTAATAATTATGTGCAGGGAAGTGAGAACCTTCGAAGTTGCCCGGTGTTTTCCCGTTTGAAAACCTCGAAGTTTAAAATTTATTTACCTTGATCGTTTGTACGTCCCCATTAATTCTGTCGATTCAATAATATGATTTTTCATTGCATCCAACAAAATATTTTTTGTTGCGGAAGAATCCAAATCTAGCACGGTATCGAGTGCGTACAGTTTGAAAAAGTAACGGTGGGTACCGGATGGTGGACACGGTCCGCCGTAACCAACGTTTCTGAAACTGGTCGTTCCTTGTTTTATCCCGTTTTCAAGTTCTTTGTTCTTGGGCAGACCCTCTTTCAATTCGTTTATGTTATTCGGGATGTAGTAAATAATCCAATGAACCCAATCTCCGATCGGTGCGTCCGGATCGTCGCATATCAATGCTAATGATCTTGTTCCTTCTGGAATGCCTTCCCATTTTAACGGGGGAGAGACGTTTATTCCATCGCAAGTGTGTTTGGATGGAATAAACTCCCCTTGTTTAAATACAGAACTGGTTATTTGGAATTTCATTTTTTGTTCCTTTATTTTTTCCTCTGCGCAATAGGTTTGTGTTATAAGAAGAATGATAACGGCAAAGATTATAAAATGTCTTTTTCGCATTTCTTTTTTTCTATGAATAATTGTACGCTTACGCTATCGTAACATCCTTACACGAATAGACATCTTGTATTGTATTGAGCAGTTTTATACCTTCAGCCATAGGACGCTGGAATGCTTTGCGTCCGGAAATTAATCCCATTCCGCCTGCGCGCTTGTTAATGACGGCTGTCTTTGTTGCTTCGGCAAAATCGTTTTCACCCGATGCGCCGCCGCTGTTTATCAATCCGGCACGTCCCATGTAATTGTTAATTACCTGGTAACGGCAAAGATCAATAGGGTGATCTGTTGTTAGTTCCGTGTAAACTCTTTTATCGATTTTACCGTACGAGGAATTGCCCATATTCAGTGCTGTGTAACCCCCGTTGTTTCCTGGCAGTTTTTGTTTTATAATATCCGCTTCTATTGTTACACCGAGATGATTTGCCTGACCGGTTAAATCGGCGGACACATGATAATCTTTGTCTTTCTTGAATGCGTTGTTTCTTAAGTAGCACCAAAGAATTGTTGCCATCCCAAGTTCATGTGCATATTTAAACGCTTCGCTAATCTCTACAATCTGGCGTGAACTTTCTTCTGAACCGAAATAGATTGTCGCACCGACAGCAGCAGCGCCCATATCAAGTGCTTGTTCTACACTAGCAAATAAAATCTGATCGTATTTATTCGGGTACGTTAAAAGTTCATTGTGATTTATTTTTAAAATGAATGGAATCTTGTAAGAATACTTTCTCGCAACCGAACCGAGTACGCCGAGTGTTGAGGCAACAGCGTTGCATCCGCCCTCAATTGCAAGTTTAACAATATTTTCCGGGTCGAAGTAATCCGGATTTTTTGCGAAGGATGCACCCGCCGAATGTTCAATTCCCTGGTCAACCGGGAGAATTGATAAGTAACCGGTACCGGAAAGTCTACCCGTGTTAAAAAGCCATTGTAAATTCCTAAGTACGTAAGGATTTCTATCGGTCGAATAGAAAATTCTATCTACGAAATCCGGACCCGGCAGATGAAGTTTTTCTTTCGGAAATTTTGCTTTGTATGTAAGCAGATTATCCGCCTCTTTTCCCAGGTGTTCTTTTATTTTATCTAGCATTATTACCCTACCTTTCTTTTATTTATATATAAATGGAATTCATATTTATTCTTGTGTGCAAAGTTAACAAATAGGTTTTTGAATTGTCGTTGAGTGATAAAATTTATCTCTCGTGAGGCGTTTTTGTAAGCGATATGCAAAAAAAAGCCCCTAAATAAGTAGGGGCTTTGTATCGAACTTTAACATAGGCTTAAGCTTTTTCGGCACTTCCGAGTACGTTAACAACCTTGTGTTTGTATAGTTCTTTTAATGCATCGCGTGCCGGACCCAAATACTTACGAGGATCAAACTCTGCCGGTTTTTCTACAAATACTTTCCTAACTGCAGCAGTCATTGCCAAACGTCCGTCGGAATCGATGTTTACTTTACAGACTGCAGATTTGGCTGCGCGGCGTAATTGTTCTTCGGGAATTCCGACTGCATCATTTAATTTGCCGCCATTGCTGTTGATCATTTTTACAAGTTCGACCGGTACGGATGAAGAACCGTGCAATACTATCGGGAAACCGGGAATTCTTTTTTCGCATTCTTCGAGAATATCGAAACGAAGCGGCGGGGGAACAAGTACGCCGTCTTCATTGCGGGTACACTGTGCGGGTGTAAATTTGTTTGCGCCGTGCGAAGTCCCGATTGAGATTGCAAGCGAGTCGACTCCGGTTTTCTTTACAAAGTCTTCAACTTCTTCCGGTTTTGTATAATTTGTTACTTCACTTGAAACTTCATCTTCGATGCCTGCCAAAACTCCCAATTCACCTTCAACACTTACATCATATTTGTGTGCGTACTCAACTACTTGAGCTGTAAGTTCAACATTCTTGTCATAAGGATGATGCGACCCGTCGATCATTACCGAGGAAAATCCCGACTCGATACATGATTTACAGAGTTCGAAAGTATCGCCGTGATCAAGATGTAATACAATTGGAATTGCGTATCCGAGTTCTTTCGAGTAATCTACTGCACCTTTTGCCAGGTGTTTCAATAAAGTTTGATTTGCATATTTACGTGCCCCGCTCGATACCTGCAGAATAACGGGCGATTTTGTTTCAACACATGCACCGATAATTGCCTGTAATTGTTCGAGGTTGTTAAAGTTAAAAGCCGGAATTGCATAACCGCCTTTTACCGCCTTCTGAAAAAGGTCTTTTGAATTTACTAATCCAAGTTCTTTGTAGCTTGTCATTTCACTCGCCGATTGTTGATGGAGAAAAATTATTAATTAGTTAAAAAATTTAAAAGTAGGCTGTAACACCTACGTTAATATTTATCAAATCTGTTTTGGATTTTGCCGGGGACAATGTAACCGTTCC
>CAZRIQ010000356.1:0-3173 GCA_964600175.1 uncultured Melioribacter sp.
GCTTCTAAACAAATTGAAATCATGCTGAAATAGCTGAATTCCTTGAATCGTTGTTGAGTCGTTTAGAAATTTTGAAAAGTTCAATAGATAAATTTGTTTCGTGTCCTGCTCTTTGCTGTTTTCCTCGACTCTATATGAAGTCTCTGTTGAAAGAGGTTTCATCACAGTTCCCCAGAAGCCATTCCCTTTAACAATTCTGCCAAAATCGATTTTCCACCTTGTATTGAATTTAAGATCGATAACCGGATATAATTGATCCGTAGGATACGTAACAACTATATAATCGCCGTCATATGCGGTCGGCTCGAATTCATTTTCTTCGGCTACACCGTCGTTGTTCAGATCACCAAGATATTTGTAATTCCCTGTACCCTGAGTGACACGCACAAAAACCTTTTGCAGCCTTGCTGTTTGTTCCGTTGCAGCCTGGTAAAAAAGATCACCTCCAATAGCGTTTTGCCAAAAATTAAATCTCGATTGCGAAAGAATTAGAACAGTTTGGCTATTACCGAAGTCGAGTTTCTTAAAATCGTCTGTGTATTTTTTATCGCGGAAAGTAACATTCAAAGTCGAAGAAACCTCTTTTATTCCGTTGTAGCTAACCTGGTATTGCTGCCCCAGCGAATTTGATTGCGTCGTCATGATACCGTTTAACGGAAACGATTCCTTCCTAATAGAATATTTGAATGATAGATTCAACCCGTTGATTTTATTAAATGAAAATCCGGGATCAATTTCAGAATATCTTAAACTTGACTGCAGCAGCGAATCACTTAAATTGTTTTGCGGCATCGTTTCCCTTTTATCTTCGTACAAAAAGCCGAAACTTGGTTTGATAAAATCCAAATTGTATTCTACCGAGCCATTCTGCCTGTTCCACTTTGAATTGGTTGATTGATTGTTGCTGCTCACATAATCGAGTGTATAATTTGCCTGGTACCTATCTTCATTTTTTATTGATACCTGGCTCAAAATTCTGTCTGAACTAAAACTATCACCTTGTTTAAGAAATCCGTATTGGGAAAAGATTGAAATCTCTTTTATAGGATTTAATGTTAACGCGGCTTCTCTTAAAATTTGATCGCCCAAAGTAGTCGAGGAGATATTATACTCCCGGTTAAACTCAACGTCGTTTATCCGGTCGAGTGATGAGAAACGGTCCTGTATGAATCTCTCTTTATAACTCAAACCGATATTTCCTAAATCAATACTGCCTATCTTTACATTTCTTGGTTTAATGTCCAAAGAAAACTTTCGCGCATTACCGAAGTCATCACTCTTGTCAAATGTTGAGAATCTATTTTTGTCCAATAAACTTCCGGAAAGATCTGCGTTCAGAAAAATACCATTTAATATTTCTGCGGATAAGGTGAATGTCCCCTGCTGTTTTAATTCCGGCATTGGCAAATAGATAATAGGTAAATAAGAACCGAGATTTTTCCCCACGAACCTGTATTGTCCAATACTTTCCTTTGTATAGTCGCCACTGTTTTCACCTACATAAGTGAAAGAAACATAATAAATCGAATTCACTTCCCCGGGTTTGTAAACGTAGTAACTGAAAGGTAAATTATTGATCGTTGTGTCTATCTTTGAATAAGTACCGACAACTTTGCCGGTAGAATCCGGCTGAGCTAAACTTACTCCGGAAACTATTGCTTTGTTTCTATTGTCACCTGCATTCCTTAATATCTGTAATTCCTGGTCGGACAAAGTAAAATCAATAGGGCTGTTCTCATCGTCTCCTTCGCGGTAATAGCTGACTCCCAAAACGAGTCTATCGTTAAAAAGCTTGGTTGAATAATTCGCACCGAAGAAATTCCTTTGGTATTTGCGATCTGTATATTCAAAATCTACCGAGATTCTGCTTGCAGACGTAATTAATCTTTTAGGTGTAAATGTAATCTCGGAATTTGAGTACTCAATCACATAATCGTTGTTTTCACCTCTTGTCATTTCCTCGCCATCCAGGTAAACATGTTCGCTTCCAGCTATTATTATAATGTCGCGCTCGTTATTAGCACCGTACAATCGATATGGACCCTGATTCCCGTCCTGACCGTTAAATTGATTTGTTGTAAATTTGCCTTTCGAACTTGCAATTGCAATTGTTCCTTTATTATTCCCAAAAAATATTTCTCCTTTCAATCCTTGTAATTTCCTATCGAGTCTGGAAAATTCACTTAGTCTGTCACTCAAATCGTAATCACCGAAAGTTCCTATTGCATTTTTGTGTTTTATTTCGATAAAGACTTTGTCAAGTTCGTCGAGTGTTTCTGTGTTCCCTTCGGGTTGAATCGGGGTGTTCTCGTCGGTTAAAGCAGCTACTACTTCTATTTCATCGGATAACTTACCGGAAAGCTGCAATCTTAATCCGCTGTTGACTGTGAAATCATTATTTGTTCCGACCGTTATACCCCGGATAATACTGCCGCTTTTTTGAATATTCTTTCCGAAGATTGCTTCAGACGACAAATTAATCCCCTCTTCTTTTGTTACTTTAACAGTGTCTTGAAGCTTTGTATCGTAACGAACTTGAAGTTGTCTTCTGTTATAAAAATTCTTTAATGAAATTTTATATGAACTGTAGGTAATATAAATCGTGTCTAGAAGGGAATAATGCAATGAACCGGAGAGATAGAAAATACCGGTTGCATAGTAAATTTTATAATCGTTCCTTGTTAGGTGCCTATTACCAACTTGAATAGATTCGGTTAAAGGAATTATGTTTAGCGAAGATATCTTGTAGGAATTGCTCAATGAAACCTTAAACGTATCGGCAACAGTGGATACGAGATAATTACTTTGAGCATTCAAGAGTGAGAGGTTAAACAAAAACCCAATTAGAAATATTCTTACTCGAATGTTATTCAAATCAGAGGATGTTTTTAATGTTACCTAAATCTAAAGTTGTAGCATTTTCAATGCAAGGGCAAACCTTAGAATTTATTCATAACGAAGAGCTTCAATTGGGTCTAGATTAGAAGCTTTGACCGCAGGATAAACTCCGAAAAGGACACCAACAAATGTTGTTACTAAAACACCAATTACAATCCAATCTACCGGGACAACTACACTAACATTAAGTAAGACTGCAACGATATTCCCCCCGAGTAAACCTAAGATTATTCCAATTATTCCACCTACCTGACTTAGTGCAATTGCTTCAACCA
>CAZRIQ010000357.1:0-3166 GCA_964600175.1 uncultured Melioribacter sp.
CAACCACATCCCTTATAGAAGGAAGAAATGACGTAATAATTGTTGCGAGTGTTAGCTGCATTTACGGAATTGGGGCACCGGATGAGTACGCGCGGCAGATAATGTTTTTGAGAAAAGGTCAGCAGATCAATAGAAAGAAGTTATTGCGTAATTTGATCGACATTTATTACACACGCAACGATGTTGAATTTACGAGAGGAACATTTAGGGCGCGTGGCGATGTTATCGAAGTGATCCCAGCTTACCAGTACGATGAAGCCGTACGGGTTGAGTATTGGGGAGAAGAAATCGAGCGGCTTTCAATTATTGATTCCATAACCGGCAATGTGATTAAAGAAGTCGATTCTGTACCGATCTACCCCGCCAAATATTTTGTTACTTCGAAGGATAGTGTTAACAAAGCTATTCATACTATTGACGAAGAATTGCGAGAAAGACTGCAGTACTTTTGGAAAGATGAAAAATATGTAGAAGCCCAGCGGCTCGAACAGCGTACAAAGTTCGATATAGAAATGATTAAAGAGATCGGCTACTGCGCCGGCATCGAAAATTACTCGCGTCACATGGACGGCAGGCTGCCCGGTTCCCGACCGTATTGTTTGTTCGATTATTTCCCGAAAGATTTTCTGTTAATTATAGATGAATCGCACGTAACGGTTCCGCAGCTGCGCGGAATGTATAACGGCGACCGTTCACGTAAAAGTACTCTTGTAGAATACGGGTTCAGACTTCCTTCTGCGCTTGATAACCGTCCGCTTAAGTTCGAGGAGTTTGAAGGGATGGTCAACAAAGTAATTTATGTAAGCGCTACACCGGCTGATTATGAATTGGAAAAAAGCGGCGGCTCGTTTGTTGAACAGATCATTCGTCCAACCGGTCTGCTCGATCCGGAAATTGAAGTGCGCCCGATTAAAGGGCAGATAGACGATCTTATCGGCGAGATTAGAAAACGTGCCGATTCGAAAGAAAGGGTTCTCGTTACAACGCTAACAAAAAAAATGGCGGAAGACTTAACGGACTATCTCGATAAGTTAAAAATAAAAGTGCGTTACATTCACAGCGAAGTCGATGCACTCGAACGCGTTGAGATAATCCGCAATTTACGCATCGGCGACTTTGATGTGCTTGTGGGAGTAAATTTATTGCGCGAAGGTTTGGATTTACCGGAGGTTTCACTCGTTGCAATTATCGATGCGGATAAAGAAGGATTCCTGCGGAGCGAAAGATCGTTAATGCAGACAGCCGGGCGTACTGCGCGTAACGTGAACGGGAAAGTCGTTATGTATGCAGATAAGATAACCGAATCGATGAGAAAGACGATTGCTGAGACAAACCGGCGAAGAAAGCTGCAGACGGAGTACAACACGGAAAACAACATTACGCCGAAGACAATTTATAAAAGCGTTGAGGAGATTCTTTCGTCTACATCTATTGCCGATGTGCGCAAGAGAGATTACGACAAGGAAGAAGAAGCATTCCTGAAAGTTGCAGAGCCTGTTATTAAATACATGACTAACGATCAGCGTAAAGATTTAATTGAGCAAATGACGGAAGAGATGCTGGCAGCAGCTAAAGACTTGGAATTCGAAAGAGCCGCATCGATGAGAGATGAGATCGATAAACTGAAGAAGCTGATAAAAGAATAGTATTGAGTACTGAGATATGAGTATTTAGACACTTTGTTGTGTCGGTCGTCAGACTTTGACGCACTCTGTCGAGGGTTTCCCCAACCCAAACTGTTTTGAAACAATACCTCACCTAAAAAGACGTTAAAGGTTATTAAGCTGTTATATTTTCATTCATGATTCATACCCACCAAATATTTTATTATTTTATTTCTGTCCATTTAGGAGTGCTGTGTTATAGTAGCATTTATTTATAAGGGGAGGGAAAACAATGATTGGAATGAGCTTTATCAGTTTCCTTATCCTGCTTGTAATCAGCGTTGTAGTTTCCGCTGTTCTTCATTTCGGATTAAAATATCATGTTCGACCCGGCATGAATTCATTTCTCGGTAAAATTATTTTCGGCTGGATTGGTGCCTGGTTAGGATCGCCTGTTTTCGGATATTGGTTTGAGGGCGTCAATTATGAAGGAGTCTATATCATACCGGCAATTCTCGGCTCCCTCGCTCTTCTAATTCTGATGGTAGATTTAGTTAAGACATTTAAGGCTACCGGAACATAATTTCTCCAGTTTTTCTAGGTCGTCAGGGACCAATCCCCGCCAAAAAGACGGCGGGCAGGCTTGATGACGGATCGATTAAGTCAAGGTGTGGACTTGACTGCCAGAGTAAGTAAAAAAATTTAATAACACAGCACTTTCCTAAAGCGGCTTAGGTTTTTTAAACATTGCAAGCAGTCTTAATAAGTACTGTAGAGACGAGGTATGCCTCAAATGAAGGGCAGGCTACATTATCTCTACAGCTTAACCTCCAAGGAAAAGAACAGCCAAATGAATAAGTTTATTAATAGACCGGTTTTTGTGTTCTATCTCCTTACTATTATTTTTTCCTGGTCAATAGTATTTATTGTTGATGGTTGGCTTGTACCAAAATATTCCAACACTGGTTTTGCCGGATTAATTTCCTTGTTCGGACATGTGGCGGCGATGTTGGGTCCTATGTCGGCAAGCATTATTGTTCTGCGGTATTTTCAAAAAAGAAAAATATCTAACTGGAAGTGGAGTAACGGGAAATTTTACTTATATACACTTTTTGCCGGATTATTGCTTTGGATATTGCCGGGCTTTGTATGGTTATTGCTTGATAAAAATATAACATTAAAAGCAGTCTTTAATAATTATGATATTATTTTTATTGTTTCTTATCTTTTATTCGGATGGATTGCCGGAATAGGTGAAGAGTTCGGATGGAGCGGATTTGTTTTAACCGAGTTGTCCGAAAAGATCGGTAGAAGCAAAGCGATAATTGTATCCGGGTGTTTAAGAGGATTTTGGCACCTTCCCTTTCTAACAATACCAATTTATTTGGAAGTACTTTCCGGGAACAAATCGTTTTTTGAATTATTTATTCTGATTATAGTGTTTGCTGTTCAGCTTGTAATAAGCAATATATTTTTTAGCGCCCTGTTCGGCTATGTATGGTATAGGACTGAAAGTATTCCGCTGCTGGGCTGGATCCATTTTCTATTTGATGCAGGTAGGG
>CAZRIQ010000358.1:0-3150 GCA_964600175.1 uncultured Melioribacter sp.
AAATCATCTTCGTTTTTTCCAATCAGCGGATTATCTCCGAGCAAATTAATATGATCGGTCATCAGCATTATATCTCCCTTGCTGAACAAAGGATTCATTCCACCACAAGCATTCGAGACAAGCATGGTTTTTACGCCTAGTAATTTCATTACTCTAACCGGGTAAGTTATCTGCTTCATCGAGTACCCTTCGTAGTAATGAAATCTTCCCTGCATAGCAACAACATCTTTCCCCGAAATTGAACCGAATATTAATTTACCGCTGTGCGATTCAACCGTTGATATCGGGAAATGCGGCAAGTCCCTGTAGTCAATTTCATGTTCAACTTTGATATCCTTTACCAAACCGCCTAAACCTGTTCCGAGAATAATCCCGATCTCATAATTTTTGTCTGTCTTTTTCTTAATAACCGAAAGAGTTTCGGAAATCATTTCCTGCAATTGGCTCATAGTAATCTCTCCAAAATATCGTCAACGTTTATATCATTGTTTTCTGATTCACTCTTTTCTTCCGGTTCTATTTTCCTAGGCTTATCCGGTTTTACTTCAATATTCTGAATAGTAAGTTCAAGCAAGTTGGATTGAGATTCAATCATCGCTTTCAATTTTGCTACAAGCAGCTTTTTTTCCTCACGCAAATTCAACACAGAATCCCTTACAGCATCTGCTTTTTCTTTTGCCTTTTCCATAACCTGAGCTGCTTTAATTTCCGCTTCCTTTATAAGAAGAGCCGTCTGCTTCTTCGCAGAATCAAGAGCCTTTGTACTTGTTTCCGTTGCGTTAAGTAATGCATTCTGCAAATTCTTCTCAATCTTCTTGAATTCTTTTAGCTGCTCTTCCATCTTTTCCACTTCGGTCTTCAGCTTATCATTGTCTTGCTGCATCCTTTCGAATTCGTCGGAAAGTTTTTCGAGAAAGGTCTGTACTTCCTCTTTATCGTATCCTCTAACGGACTTGTTGAATTCCTGGTTCTTAATTCCAAAGGGAGTAAATTTCATGTTAACCCCACTTATTAATTTCTTTCGCCAAAGATTGCAGTTCCAATCCTAAGCATGGTAGCACCTTCCTCAACAGCAATTTCAAAATCGTTTGTCATTCCCATCGATAACTCGATCAATCCAAAACCTTTTTCGTTAAGATTATCTTTTAATTCTCTTAGTCTTATGAAACAATTTCTAATAACTTTTACATCATCGATAAATGGTGCCATTGTCATCAAACCTAACAATTTCAAATTTTCCTTTTCCTTACAATACTCTGCAACTTCTATCGCTTCCGATTCCTCTTTCAACCCAAACTTAGTTGCCTCCGAAGAGGTATTTATTTCCAAAAGAATTTTTTGTTTCTTGTTTATTGCCGCTGCACGCTTATTAATTTCTTCCGCCAGTTTGATCGAATCGACCGAGTGAATATATTCTGCAGCTTCAATTATGTGTTTAACTTTGTTTGTCTGAAGATGCCCAATAAAATGCCAATTTATTTCTCCAGATATACCGTCTGCTTTGTTCTTTAACTCTTGTGCTTTGTTCTCTCCAAAATCCTTTATACCGGATTTAAAAGCTTCTTTTATTACCTCAAAGGGCTGTGTTTTTGAAACTGCGATAAGCTTAATTTCATTGCGATTTCTGCCCGTTTTGAGGCATTTTTCAGATATTTTTTCTTCTACTATTTGAAGATTTTGGGCTATCATCTTTTTAATTAAGGTTGAGAATCTATCCCTTTTGGCTATAAAAGTCAACGTTATCTGCAAAAAACTTTTCTTTAAAAAAAGAAGGGGCACATGAATGCCCCTTTAACTTTTTGTACGAAATTAAAACGAATACTTTTAACTACATCCTGTAGTTGCGCCGCAAGTTGTACACTTCAAACATGTCCCGTTTCTTACCATCGTCATGCTCTGGCATTCGGGACAAATGTCACCGGTATAACCTCTCTCACGCGCTTTTAAAACAGCCTGCAATGCAGCCGCACGGTCATTCATATCTTGTCCGTTATCCTTCTCATGATTCGGATTATTATCCAAAACAATCATACGTTCGCTAACAATTTCCTCGCTTTCAAAGTCCGGTTCAACAACGGACTTGTAATCAACCGATTTTTTCTGCTGGACCTCATCTTCTTCAACGTGTGCAAGATCGTTTCTTCCAAGGTAGGTAACGGCTAATTCACGGAAGATATAATCAATTACGGAAGTAGCCATTTTAATCCTGTTGTGCCCGGTTAAAATACCGCTCGGCTCAAAACGCGTAAAAACAAATGCGTCAACAATTTCTTCCAGTGGTACGCCATGCTGAAGTCCGAGAGAAATTGAAATAGCGAAGCAATTCAGCAAACTTCTGAACGCTGCACCTTCTTTGTGCATATCAATAAATATTTCACCCAACTGACCGTTCTCGTATTCGCCCGTTCTTATATAAACGCTTTGACCATTTATCTTTACTTTTTGCGTGTAACCGGTTCTTCTATCCGGCAGTCTACGTCTCTTTGCAATGTATCTGTGAATAATCCTCTCTGCAATTTTAACAATGTCATTCTCTTCTTTCCTTTCAATAAGATCTTCAACCTCTTCTTCGGTCATTGTATTTAACGGTTGAGAAAGTTTCGAACCATCTCTATAGAGTGCATTTGCTTTACAGCCGAGTTTCCATGACTGCAAATAAGCATATTTAATGTCGTCTATGCTTGCATTGTTAGGAAGATTTATTGTTTTAGAAATTGCGCCAGAAATGAACGGCTGTGCCGAAGCCATCATATTGATATGAGCATCCGGTTTAATAAATCTTGCACCTTTTTTGCCGCATTTGTTTGCGCAGTCGAAAACGGCGTAATGTTCATGTTTCAAAAAGGGCGCACCCTCGACTGTCATTGTTCCGCAGACATAATCATTTGCGGCAGATATTTCTTCCCTTGTAAAACCAAGTTCAGTCAGAAGATCAAAACCGAAATCATCGATCTGTTCCTGGGAAATATCAAGTGCACCTTTTATAAATTTTTCACCCAGCGTGTATTTGTTAAATGCAAAACTGAGTTCAAAAACTGACGGCAAAATCGTTTCAATTTTACTCAGAATTTCATCAGTAAATCCTTTTGCTCTTAGCGATTCAGGGTTTATATAAGGACAGCCAATTAACGAACCTGAACCTTTCGCGTA
>CAZRIQ010000359.1:0-3149 GCA_964600175.1 uncultured Melioribacter sp.
GATTAAAGCCAGCTCTTAGTCCGATCCCAGTATTGTAATCCTGTGCATTACTTATCGAAACCAAACAAAATACAATCACACATGTTGCCACAATTTTTTTCATCAGAATAAATATTAAATTAATGAATTTTGACAAAATAAAGTTATCTCTCTTTTTACCGGAAACCGTTATATAATTCTGGAAATAAGTTACATGATTCACACATTATATTTTAAGGGTTACCAAAAACAAAAAGCCCACTCCCAGGAAATAGGGAGCAGGGCTTTTAATTTTTGAATTAATTTTGTTTAGAAATCAGTTTGCCTGATTGAACGACTTTGCCATTATCAATCACTTTGTAGAAATATATTCCTGAGGGAAGATAATTTGTATTAAAAGTGCTTGCTTGTTTGGTTACAATTATATTCATTACTTCTTTCCCCAGAACATTATACATACTAAGATCAGCTTTGTTAGTTTGCGATGCATCATTTATCATGAAGGTGGTAGAGGTGCCGAATGGATTAGGATAAATTATAATCGCATCATTTTCTTCCTTAATAGATGAAACGCCAATATTTGTTTCACAATTGGAAGGTATCATAGTGGCAACAACATTAACTGCCATAGTTGTTAAAGCTCCTGTGGTTGTAAGCGCTCGGCCATTAAGGGTAACTCCTGTATTATATCCACTCAGAGCACCGTTATTGCAAATTATCGTTCCGCAGAAAACAGAATTGTCGTTTATGTCTACTGCACCTTCAATCTTCCAATACACATTTTTTGCCTGTGCCCCGTTAATCAAAATAACTTTTGAATACGTGCTGGTTGAAAGAGCACCGTTTATCTGGATAACAAATACTGCATCGGCATTGCCTTGTGCATTGAGGTAAAGTGAATCTGTCAATGTTGCAGCTCCACCCATGAGATATGTATGCGGTGTAAGAACCAGGTTGTTCCCAAACTGTGCAGGATACAATAATTCAATATCGTAGGGCAGGGTGTTTATATAATTATATGCAACTAATAAATCGGCTGCGCATTGTGCTGTAGAGCCATCCGGAATAGGATGAATAGTGCCTGTTATCAATAATGGATCATAACCTGTAGCAGAGCCATTATTGCTGCCGATGTCACCAGTAACATTCGTTACACCCGAATTAGAAACTGCGCCATCAGCGGAAAATATTGCATAGCAAGCAGCGGCACCAAGATCGGGAGCCGTTGGGCCTGTAAGAGCAGGGCTGCCGCAGCCGACGGGAGTATATGCCAGCACTCCGTCAACTGTAACCGCCCCGGTAGTAGAAAGAGCTCTTCCTTCAAGCGTATCGCCAGTGTTCATTTCAATTGCTGCATTGTTCGCAACAATGGTTCCCCTCATGAAAGTTCCTGAAGCCATGCTTACCAATCCTTCCACTTTCCAAAACACATTACATGCAAGGGCTCCGTTAATCAATTTGATCTTTGAATCGGCGTTTGTGGAAAGCGGTCCATCGATTTGAAAAATAAATACCGCATCAGGATCTCCTTCTGCATCCAAAGTAAGGTCTAAGTTCAGTGTTGTTGCTTCAGAAATAGAGTACACACCTGCAATAAGGGTGTCCCCGTTTCCAAGTAAGGGTGCAGGAAAAAATGCTGGAACGGCACTGTTCAATTGATTGTAGGCAATCAGTAAATCAGCTGCACACTTCACACTTACAGTATCTCCATCGTGCATAACACCGTTCACATTTCCGAAAGCGGTGCTGGAACCGTTGTTTGTTCCTACATTGCCTGTAAGCTGCGAAATACCGGAATTGCTTACCGCTCCGTCTGTGGAAAAAAGAACAAATTCAGCAGCAGTGCCCAGTTCAGGCGCCTGTGCGAAATTCAGATTTGGCATTAAAAGCAGAATAACCGCTGTTAATGCTGAGAGTAGTTTTTTTTTCAAAATTTTTGTTTTACAAGGTGAATGAATTTTCACATCAGGATAAAGTTAGATCCTATAATTACAATAAGTGTTACATAATTATGGGAATAAATTACATCATTCACATATTTATCCCCAGATGAATCACGGTTGACACGCTCCAATAATTTGCGCGTCATCTTACGGTACGTTCTGGGTTTGACAGATGGCCACACAAACTGTAATGTGGTCTATCAGCAATTTAGGTAAGATTAAATTCGTCGTAAATCATTAATTCTTTTACCGGTTCAATCTTTTAGGTGAGAAAAAATGTTCAATGGCAATATTTAAGGATTGTTCTGCTTCTTGAAACCTGAAATATCAACTACCGACAAAAGGCATTTCCGGTCATCGCCAGTAACTATGCCTTCCATATAAACAAAGCATAAAGGATTTTTGTCATAACCAAGCATCAATTCGCACGATTCTTTAACATTACTGGTAAAAACTTTACTGAAAAAATTGTTAAATACAGGCAGCGAATCTTCGGAAACGAATAGCTTAAAGTTGCTGTTTACCAAACTAAAGCGTTTATCACCAAGCATGTCGGCACCGGTGAAGTTCAGCTCGCAGATACTGCCATCGCTATCGAGTGTAAAATAGCCCATCGGGGCAAAATCGTACAACATGGTATATTTTTTAAGAGCCGTTTCTGCCGTTTCATTTGCCTCGCGTAACTCTTCGTTCTGCATTTCTAATTCTATCTGGTGCACCTGCAGTTCGTGCAGGAGTTTGTTCACGTCGGTTTCTATAACCGGCTTGTCTATTTTTTTTTGCTTCTCTTTCAGCTTTTCTTCGGCTTTCAGACGCAACATCCGGGCATCTGAAAAATTCTGTTCCTCGTTACTCATGGTTTAGTCATTTATAAGTCATTAGTTATCAGCAATTTAAATTGCAATAGGTTTATATCTATTTAATATACAGACATATATGAGAAAGGATTCTTTCTGAATTAGTTGTTGCGATTAACCAAATAAAGGAAGAATCCATGAATAAAATTGAAAACAAACTTATTGAAATCTTCTGTGATATTGAGGACTTTAATAAAGCATTTATCAGCGAGTTGCAAACACATCAATTCGGATTAATAGCTTATTCGTATTTACCATAAGGCGGCTTTTCTTATCACCCATTAATTCAAGCCCGGTACTATTGTATTTTAAAAAATATAGCGTATTGAGAGAGCTCCGCCATCGGCCCAGAAACCTGAATAACCAACAA
>CAZRIQ010000360.1:0-3146 GCA_964600175.1 uncultured Melioribacter sp.
GAGTATTCGACAATTTTTTGGAGACAGATAAGAATGGCGGCGAGAAATCTAAGGTAGAGATAAAGGAATTTTTATATGGGCGGCAAGGCTTCGGTTTTATTGGTTATAGGCTTCAGCATGATCTTTTTGTTAGTGGGGCAAAACTTCACAAGCTTAACCAATCGTGCAGTCAATAATTACTCGTATTATTACGAAGCAACCAAAGCATATAATATTGCCGTAAGCGGCGCCAACATGGCAGCTAATCAGATATTCATAGATAAAACATGGGATGCCGGGTATCAAAATCTAAGTTTCGATGATGGAACATTAAATGTTTATATCAGCAATACGGTCGCCGGAACTTCCGGCAAAGTACTGATCTGTCACATTCCACCGGGAAATCCCGGTGCAAAGCATTCGATGTACGTAACACCATCTGCTTTAGCTTCACATTTAGCTCATGGTGACTATTTAGGATCCTGCAGCGGACAACCATATATAGACCAGTCGGCTACAATTATTTCCGAGGGAACTTATAGCGGTGTAACTAAAGTCGTAGAAGTACAATTGCGCCCGAGTAACTTTGCAAAATTCGGAAACTACTACTCGACAATGAGTGCCTACCCTGCAACAGGGGACACGTTTGCAGGACCTTTCCATGTTAATTCAAAATTAACAACTTACGGTTCGCCCGTATTTTGGGGCAAGGTTACTTCATCAAAAGGTTTAAAGATGATGGGCTCTCCTAAAGACCCTAAGTTTTACGGTGGATACGAAGAAGGTGTCAATATTCCTTTAGAGTTTGACTCCACTGGATTAAGAAGTAAAGCCGATTATATCTTTTTCGATACAACCGGATCCAACAGTAAGACCGATGTTCGATTATATTTTAATGCAGAAGGAACTTTAACGTACAGTCAAAGAATTGGAACGGGGGGTTGGTCAGCTTCCAAAACGGTTGACTTAAATACATTTGCCCCAAATGGATTAATATATGTGCAAGGGGGGAACATTTATACAAAAGGGACATTGAACGGCAAAGTAACAATCGTAGCAACTAAAGCAAATATTTCAAACTGCGGGAATGTTTATTTCGAAGATAATATTGTCTATAACAAAGACCCCGTGGATTTTCCAAATTCGACCGACATGCTTGGAATTGTTGCCGAACAAAACATAAGGATTCAAGATAATGCAAACACACGAGGCAAAGATATATATACCGACGCATCGATGTACGCCGAGAACGGCACGATAGGTCCGGAAGACGGTTTAGTTGATCAGGATTTTCTTGGGCGATGGAATATCCTAGGCGGACTTATTGCATCCAACACAAGAGTCACCGCCGAATATGATTATTGGGGTAATCCCGTGCAGGGATTGAAATTTGTTCATCGATATGATTCAAGGTTTCTTACTTCCGTACCGCCGGATTTCCCGCATACAAAAAACTTTGAAGTTGTCTCTTGGTTAGAGTAACCCAAAATGGTTTCAATATCTTTTAGACAGTACAAATCAATAACTACGTTCTAAACCGAAAAATGATAAACAATTTTTACACTTTGATATCTAAAAAGAAACTCCGACTTTTGCGTTTGCAATCTACCGGGACGAGGTTCATGAAAATTTGCAAATCATATAAATTTCAATTTTTATTAATGTACGGAAGTATCAAAATGGTACCGGTGATTCATATTGAAATCCCCTCGATCAAAAAACCTTCAGAAAGGACTAATTTTGACGTAAAACAAATCCAACCTATTTGCACAAAATTTGATTAGCATTAAAATTGATTTTTGTCTATTTTCTAACAGAATTATAAGCAGCTGAATATGAATACAGGTCAAATGATGATTACTATCGGGGCAATTTTCCTGCTCACTTTAGTAATACTTCGTGTCTCTACAAACTTGCTTGTTACAAGCGATGTTTTGAATAGATCCAAGATAGACTTGTTGGCAATATCGTATGCTACTACTATGATTGAAGAAGCATCCGGTAAAGCATATGATGCCAGAACAGCCAACGGTTCGGTTTCTTCCCCCATCCAATTGAGTGCAGTACTTGGACCGGAACCCGGCGAATTCTACCCCCTCTACAACGACTTCGACGATTTTAATGCTTTTAGAGATACGGCGAAAATTGATACTGTATTTATTTCGGATACTAATTTCGTTGCTTTTCAAACTTACTGCGCTGTTGATTATGTAAACGATTCTAATCCCGACGTTGCAACGATATCTCGAACATGGTTTAAAAGATTGACGGTTAAAGTTACAAGCCCTGCTATGTTGAACGAAAACACACTTAAGCAAGACACGGTAACAATGAAAACAATTTTTAGTTATTGGTATTTTAAATAATGGGCACCAGTACATTACTTGACATACTTGGTTCAACTATTATAGGCGGAATGCTTCTTTTAATCTTACTTAGAATGAACGATGCAAGCGTTCAAAATACTTACACGAACAATTCCGAATTAATAGTACAACAGGATCTTACCGCAGTAGTTAAGCTTATTGAATATGATTTTAGAAAAATCGGTTATTGCGCTAATTATAATAACCCGCTGACAGCCGATCCGACAAAAGTTATATTACTAGCAGACAGCAATAAAATTCAGTTTTTAACAGATGTCGCAGATCCTCCAACATACCCATACGGAGACGGAACCGTTGATAAACTGGAATATTATATAGACACTGCAAATGTTCCCTCTACCCCAAATCCAAATGATCATCTATTATACAGGGTACTTAACAATGATACTCCGAGAGGATCTAACTTAGGCATCACAATGTTTCAATTACACTATTATAATACATTAGGATCCGAACTACCAACACCGGTTGTTAATCTTGGAGCAATTCATACAATTGAAATCGACTTACAAGTTGAAGACATGTACGGCTTTAACAACAAGGAAACAAATACAATTCAATATCCTACAATTTTTTGGCGGCAAATCAGACTCGTCGCAAGAAATCTTTCAAAGAGATAAGGAATAGCTATGGGTGGAAAAGCTGCAATATTAATGGTTCTCGGTTTTAGTCTGATTTTTTTAGTGGCCGGCACTAATTTTAACCGCCTTGCCAACAATGCGGTCGATAATCTTTCGAGTTATTACGATGAAACAGCAGCATATAATATTGCCGAAAGCG
>CAZRIQ010000361.1:0-3140 GCA_964600175.1 uncultured Melioribacter sp.
GGGGAGGTATTGGAACGGTTTAATTAACAGTTGCACTTCACATAGTTTTTATTACGACGGTATATCTTTTGGTTTTGTTTTCCGGTCACCAGGCATACCCGCATAAAATTCTGACGGGAAGAAGAGAGTTACTTCATACAATTCGAAAGTTGAACGGCATCAGCGGTTTCCTAAAAAGATCGGAGAGTATCTACGATGTTTTTGGAGCGGGTCATGCGTCGACTTCAATTTCTGCTGCACTCGGTGTTGCAGTTGCAAGGGATTTTAAGAAAGAGAATAGAAAAGTCATTGCGGTAATCGGCGACGGCGCTATGACAGGCGGAATGGCTTACGAAGCAATGAACAATTCAGGTCTGATAAAAACCGATTTGATTGTGGTTCTGAACGACAACCAGATGTCAATTGCACCTAATGTCTGGACTATCTCGAATTATTTTACAGAAATGATCTCCCATCCTGAGTACAATAAATTCAAAGGTGCTATTTGGGATCTCACCGGTAAACTTGATGATTTCGGCGATAGATTGAGAAAAGTTGCTTCGCGTGTTCAGAGCGGTATTAAATCTATTATTACTCCCGGAATGCTTTTCGAAGCGCTGGGATTCAGATACTTTGGTCCGGTAAACGGACACAATATTTCTCATCTGATAAACATATTTGAGCACGTACGCAATCTTCACGGACCGATTCTCGTTCACACAATAAGTGAAAAAGGGAAAGGCTACAAACCCGCCGAGGGACATGAACAAAAATTTCATGCTGCAACTCCTTTCGACAAAATAACCGGGAAAGTTTTTAAGAAAGAAGGTGCGCCGAAGGCTTATACAAAAATATTCGGTCAGGCTTTGGTAGAGATAGCAAAAGAGAATTCGAAAGTCGTTGGCATTACAGCCGCTATGCCCGACGGTACCGGGCTTGATATTTTGCAGAAAGAGTTTCCCGATAGATATTTCGATGTTGGAATTGCAGAAGAACATGCAGTAACATTTTCGGCGGGAATGGCAACGCAAGGAATGGTGCCGGTTGTTGCAGTCTACTCAACATTTTTACAAAGGGCTTTCGATCAAATAATTCATGATGTTGCGCTGCAGAAACTGCATGTAGTTTTTGTTTTAGATAGAGCCGGTTTAGTCGGTGCCGACGGACCTACGCATCACGGGGCATTTGATCTGACTTATTTAAGGTTGATTCCCGGTATGGTTGTAATGGCTCCGAAAGATGAAGCCGAATTGCGTGATATGCTTTATACAGCCGTTAATTATGAAAAAGGACCGGTTGCAATCAGATATCCAAGAGGTTCTGCACTCGGCGTTACTTTGAAAGAAGGATTTTCCATGATTGGAATTGCCGAAAGTGAGAAATTAACCGAAGGTGAAGATGTTGCTCTGTTAGCGGTTGGAAATATGGTTAATTATTCTTTGGAAGCAGCAGAGAAATTATCGTTGGAAGGGATCAGTTGCGAGATAATCAACATGCGTTTTGTAAAACCTCTCGATACCAATCGGTTAGATGAAGTTGCCAATAGATTTGAGAAAATCATTACGTTAGAAGAAAGTACGCTCGTCGGCGGATTTGGTTCCGGTATCCTAGAATATTTTGCCGGAAAAAATTATAAGAATGATATTCTGAAGATCGGCTTGCCGGATAATTTTGTAGATCACGGAACACAGCAGGAATTACACAAAATTTTGGGCATCGATCCCGATGGAATTGTAGAAAAGGTAAAATTGTTTTGTAAAGATCGCGGCGTTCATAAAGAGGTAAGTGTTTAATGAACGGAGCCACAAATATCGGCGTTATCGGTTTGGGGGGAATTGCACAACTGGTTCATCTCCCGATTCTTTCGAAAATAAAAGATGTAAATATTTCAGCCGTTTCAGAAGTAAACAAGAATCGATTAAACACTATTTCGGATAAATTTAATATTCAAAACCGATTTGGCGATTACAAAGAAATGCTTAATCAAATCGATCTGGACGCTGTAATTGTTGCTACTCCTACTGATACCCATACTGAAATTGCTTTGGAATGTATCAATGCAAAGAAACATGTTCTTGTAGAAAAGCCAATGGTGCGAACATATGAGGAAGCCCAGTTGATACATCAGGCTGTTATGAAAAACAAAGTTGCAATAATGGTTGGGATGAACTTACGATACCGGCCCGACGCTATGCTTCTGAAAAGTTTATTGAACAGCGGGGAACTCGGGGACTTGTTTTATATAAAATGCAGCTGGCTTAGAAAACAGAGCAGCGAACAGACCTGGTTTCTGAATAAAAATAAATCAGGCGGTGGTGTCATTATAGATTTAGGTGTTGTCCTTTTGGATCTTGCAATGTGGCTGAACAATTTTAATCCGGTTAAAAGTGTATCCGTTCAGAAATTTCATCACAATACAAAAGATGTAGAGGATTCAGCGGTTGGTTTTATTAGGCTCGAAAATTCTTCCGTGATTAGTTTTGAGGTCAGCTGGACTCTGCATTCCGAGGTCGACAGTTTTAGTTTAACCGCATTCGGGACGAAAGGAACTGCACAGTTGAATCCTTTTCGCGCATACCGACGAGTTGAATCGGCGGAAATTGATTATACTCCTGCGAGAATTTCAAACAGTCCGAATCTATTTAAAAAGTCTTATGAGAACGAGTTAAAACATTTTATCGGTGCGATAAAGGGAAACAATCCCGTTCTCTCAACGGTTGAGAATGCACTTTTAAGAATGAAACTTTTGAAGTTGATTTATGAATCAGCCGAACAAAATCAAGAAATTAAATTTGATAAAGCATGAACGTAAAAATTTTACTAGTCGATGATGAAAAGGATATAATAGAATTTCTCTCTTATAATTTGGAGCAGGAGGGATTTGAAGTAATTCCAGCCTACGATGGTAAGGAAGCGCTGGAAAAAATCAAAGAGAGCCCGGATATGGTAATTTTGGATGTTCTGATGCCGAAGATGAACGGCTACGAAACGTGCGAAAAGATTCGACAAATGGAAGAATACAAAAATATACCCGTTATTTTTCTTACAGCTAAATCCTCCGAGACGGATGAAATTCATGGGCTGAATCTCGGCGCGGATGATTTCATACAAAAACCGATATCTCCTAAAAAATTAATTGCACGCGTTAAATCTAACTTGAG
>CAZRIQ010000362.1:0-3123 GCA_964600175.1 uncultured Melioribacter sp.
GACAAAATCATTAAAAACAAAGCAGGGATGTCCTATACTTAAATGGAAATTTAGAAGATATATTCTAAATCTTGATTAATAAATTTTAATATCAATGAACCATATTTGTATATCATGAAAAAATCAATCATAATAAAAAGAAAAATTTTTCAGCTTAATTCAGGAAGATCCTTAACTTTTTTTGGGGCAATCATATATTTATTTGGGTTCAATACAATTTTATCAGGTCAATCAACCCAAATCAAAAATGAAATACTTAGCTATACGAAGGAAATTCCATTTCCTATGGAAGAGTTCTCAATTCCTATTTTTCCTGATAATGAGTTCAATATTTCTGATTTTGGTGCTGTTGGTAATGGTATAGTGAAGAATACCGAAGTATTTAAAGCAATTATAGATTCATGTGCTTCTGTCGGTGGAGGAAAAATAATAGTCCCTGCGGGAATATGGTTTACGGGTCCCATTGCATTAAATAGCAATATTAATCTTCACCTTGAAAAAGGTGCACATATACAATTCACAAAAGATTTTGATGATTATCCTTTAGTAAAAACAACATATGAAGGTCAAGGACAGTATAGATGCATTTCTCCCGTTTATGGACGCAATCTTCAGAATATTGCTATTACCGGTGAAGGCGTGATCGATGGGGCGGGAGAAGCATGGCGACCGGTGAAAAAATTTAAATTAACTGAACTACAGTGGAAAGAATTGGTTTCTTCCGGCGGTGTGGTTGAGAAAAATGGCAGTACCTGGTGGCCTTCGGAACAAGCGATGAACGGGTCTGCCGAATTAGAAAGATTGAGCCTAAACGATAAAGAGCTTACCAAAGAAGACTATATGATTGTGCGTGATTTTTTAAGACCGGTTATGATCAGTCTTGTTAATTGTAAAAATATTTTGCTTGATGGAGTCACTTTTCAGAATTCACCAGCCTGGAATATCCACCCCATAATGTGCAAGAATTTGATTTTGCGGAATATAGATGTTCGTAATCCCTGGTATTCACAAAACGGAGATGGGATTGATATAGAATCGTGTAAGAATGTTATTCTTTACAACAGCACCTTTGATGTAGGCGATGATGGTATCTGTATTAAATCCGGCAAGAATGAATTTGGCAGGAAGAGAGGCATTCCCACTGAAAGTGTAGTGATAGTTGGCTGTATTGTTTTTCACGGTCACGGTGGATTTACTATTGGCAGTGAAATGTCTGGAGGGGTTAAGAATATTAAAGTTGATAATTGTAATTTTATTGGAACAGATGTAGGTCTCCGATTTAAGAGCACGCGCGGTAGAGGTGGTGTAGTTGAAAATATTTTTATAAGTAATATTTATATGAAAAATATTGTTACTTCCGCTGTAAACTTTAATCTTTATTACGGTGGAAAGGCTCTTACAGAAGAAGTATCGGCAGAAGTACATTCGAAAAA
This sequence comes from uncultured Melioribacter sp., assembly GCA_964600175.1. GTDB lineage: Bacteria > Bacteroidota > Ignavibacteria > Ignavibacteriales > Melioribacteraceae > Pyranulibacter. The sequence goes on from CAZRIQ010000362.1 coordinate 1,434, forward strand.
TCAAAAAGAGATTGTTGTGAATGAAACCACTCCAAGTTTTAGAAATCTATATCTGGATAATATTTATTGCACAGGTGCTAAAGATGCAGTGGTTTTGCAAGGTCTGCCCGAAATACCTTTGAAAAATATCGAGTTAAAAAATTTAGTAATGACAGCAGAAAACGGAATTTCTATGTTTGATGTTGATGGAGTAGAAGTTGATAATGCTGAAATCTATACTTCGGGAAATCCAGTTTTTAATATCAATCAAACGAAAAATGTTACAGTTAACAAAATTGATTTTAAAGATAATATACCTGTCTTTATGAAATTAAATGGAAACAAAACAGCAAACATTGAAATTACAGAAACCGAGTTATCATCTCCTGAAAAACAAATTCAGTTTGAGGATAATGTAGGAAAGAATGTATTAAAGATTAAAAAATGAAATTACTAATACTCTTTTTTATCTCAGTAAGCTTATACGCACAAAGCTGGATACCCGATTTAGGGAATGGCAAATATAAAAATCCCATCATCTTTGCTGATTACTCTGATCCTGATGTAATTAAAGTAGGCGATGATTTTTATTTGGTCTCATCTAGTTTTAATTGTATGCCGGGAATTCCTGTTTTACATTCCAAAGATCTGGTGAATTGGGAAATCATTGGTCATGTTTACGAAAAACTGCCTTTTGAGAAATACGATAAACCTGCACACGGGCAGGGTTCATGGGCTCCTTCAATACGTTATCATAATGGTTTATTCTACGTTTACTTTTGCACACCACATGAAGGTTTATTTGTCGCGACAACTAAAAATCCTGCAGGTAAATGGGATTTGCGGCAAATTGTTTCTGTTGAAATGTGGGAAGATCCTTGTCCTTTCTGGGATGATGACGGGAATGCCTATCTTGTAAGAAGCAAGTTACGTGCTGATATTCTTTACTTATACCGGATGAGTAAAGATGGGAAAAAATTATTGGATAACGGGACAATAGTTTTTTATGATACAACAAAACAGCCAACAATAGAGGGACCTAAGTTTCTAAAAAAAGATGATTACTATTATATATTTGCACCTGCCGGGGGTGTTCCAACCGGTTGGCAGACAGTACTTCGTTCTAAGAACATTTACGGTCCTTACAAGGATAAAATTGTTCTTCACAAAGGTAATACGGTTATCAACGGTCCACATCAGGGAGGAATAGTTGAATTAGAATCAGGCGAATGGTGGTTTGTGCATTTCCAAAGCAGAGATGCTTATGGACGCATATTGCATTTAGAACCGGTTAAATGGAAAGATGACTGGCCAATAATTGGGGAGGATATAAATAATGATGGTATAGGTGAACCGGTATGCGAATGGAAGAAACCCGATGTTGGGAAAACATATCCTGTAAAAGTTCCCACAACAACAGATGAATTTGATTCTATTGAATTAGGACTTCAATGGCAGTGGCACGCAAATCCCCAAGAGGATTGGTATTCATTAACAAAATCAAAAGGAAAACTAAGATTATATTCTATTCAAAATTTAACACAAAATGGAAATCTTTGGTTTGTGCCGAATTTGCTATTACAAAAATTTTCTGCCCCGGCTTTTAGTGTAACGACAAAAATTAATTTCAATCCTGATCTTGAAAATGAAAAGAGTGGTTTGTTGATAATGGGAAGAGAATGGGCTTACTTAGCAATGACTAAAACAGAGT
>CAZRIQ010000363.1:0-3123 GCA_964600175.1 uncultured Melioribacter sp.
TCTATCTGTTAATTTACGGGTTTCTTTATCAATCAATAAGAAACGGTTTTGATCGGTTAAAAAGAAACCGGGAGCGATTGCGTTAACTCTAATATTGACTTTTGCAAAATGAACTGCCAGCCATTCGGTTAAATTATTGATGCCGGCTTTAGCTGCCGAGTATGCGGGAATTTTCGTCAAAGGTCTGAAAGAATTCATCGAGGAGATATTTATTATTGATCCGCCCCTGCCCGCCATACTTTCGGCAAGAACCATTGTGGGCAGTACAGTCCCTAAAAAGTTAAGATCAAAAACTTTTCTAAATCCTTCAATGTCCAAACCAAAAAATCCTTTTGAAAGTTCGCCGAGATTCTCATTAGTCAACGATTCCAATTGCGTTGTTGCCGTAGGCGCGTTTCCGCCAGCACCGTTAATAAGAACGTCAAGCTTACCGAGCTTGTCGTTTATAATTTTCTGAGCCTCTATTAAAGTATTCTTCTCGAGCACATTAGCAAATACACTAATAGCACTTCCCGCAAATTTTTTATTTACCGAATCGGCAACGGCGTCGGCTCTTTCTTTACTGAAATCGAGTATTGCAACTTTAGCGCTTGCTTCGGCTAAGCCAAATGCCAGGGAATTGCCAATTACTCCGCCACCGCCGGTTATTGCACACACTTTTCCTTTAATGTCGTCTAAAGTATAAGCCATTTCTTCTCTCTATTTTTTTACTGCACCGGAAATACTTTTCATTACTGTTTCAGCATTTTCCGTAAGTTTAGAATAATTTTCATTTTTAATTGCTTCTTTATCCAAAAGTGCCGAGCCAATTCCCACGACACAGGCACCGGCATTTATCCACTCGCCCGCATTAGTTAACGAAACTCCGCCGGTAGGCATCAGCCTTAAATGAGGCATAGGTGCCAAAATCCCTTTAAAGAAAGCCATACTTAGTATATCTGCCGGGAAGACTTTGATAATATCCGCTCCCGCTTCACAAGCGGTTTGAATTTCAGTCGGAGTAAAACACCCGGGTATTGCCGGTACGTTGAATTTATGTGCTGTTTCAATAATTTCTTTTTTCAAAATCGGGCTGACAACATATTTTGCACCCGCTTTAATAGCGTCTTCTGCAGTTTTTGCATTCAATACAGACCCGACCCCTAATACAATATCGCTGCTCAACTGGCGAGACATCTCTTCAATTAATTGGATTGCATTCGGGACAGTCATTGTAACTTCAATTGCCGAAACACCGCCAGCATAAATGGCTTCAACAACTTTTTTCAATTTATCGGGTTCTTTCAGTCTAAGAATTGCCACTACTTTTCGCTTTATAACTTCACTGACAATTGTTTCTCTGTTCATCCTAACTCTCTTCGATCAGGTTGTTTAACATTAATTAATCCCTACAACTTATAGGCTGCTTTTGCAAAATTGTACGCTAAATTCTTTGAGATAATAAATGCTTCATCAATTGAAATGATATGTTTTGCAACAAGACCGGCTAAATAGTTTGCATCTATTCTACGAGAAAGATCATGTCTCGCCGGAATCGACACAAACGCACGGGTATCGTCGTTAAAACCGACCGTGTTATAAAAGCCGGCGGTTTCAGTTACCATCTTGCGGTAACGAATCATCCCCTCGATACTATCATGAAACCACCATGCAGGACCCAGCTTCATCGCTGGGTAATGACCTGCAAGCGGAGCTAATTCCCGCGAGTATGTCGTTTCATCAAGAGTAAAGACTATTATTGTTAGATCAGGATTGTTGCCGTACTTATTAAGCAGCTCTCTAAGATTATAAGTGTACTCGGTCGATACCGGGATGTCGTTTCCTTTATCCTGTCCGAACTTATTAAACACAACTGAATTATGATTTCTGAACGAACCGGGATGAATTTGCATTGTAAGTCCGTCTTGTGTACTCATTCGAGCCATTTCCATAAGCATGTGCGCGGTAAATAATTGGGCATCTTCTTTGGTACTTTTTTCTTTTAATGCTCTCTGAAAAATTTTCTCCGCTACATCTTCAGTTAATTCGTGAGTATACGGAGAAAAAACTCCGTGATCGGTTGAAGTTGCGCCCATGCTTTTGAAAAATTTTCTTCTATCTTCCAGTGCAGCAATAAATTTTTTATAAGAATCTATTTCTTCTCCGGTCACCCGAGATAACAAATCAATATTGGCTTTCCATTCTTTTTTTGAAAGATCGGTTACGCCGTCGGGTCTAAAACACGGAACAACTTTTCCTTTCCAGCCCGATTCTTTTATTTTTTTGTGATGTTCCAAAGTATCGGTCGCGGCATCAGTAGTTGAAAGGACTTCGATATTAAATCTTTCGAACAGGGCACGCGGTAAATATTCTGGAGAGTTTATTTTTTCAATCAGCTCATCATAAATTTTTAGGGCGTTCTCTGCATCCGGCTTTTCCTTGATTCCAAAGACCAAGTTAAATTCATAATCGAGCCAAACACCGGACGGTGTACCGTTGAACAAATAATAGTTTTCCACAAATATTTGCCAAATCTTCTTAGGATCATTTTCAACTTTACTACCATCAACAGCTGGTATTCCAAGGGATTCCATAGGAATACCCTGTGAATAGAGCATCCTGAAAACATAATGATCCGGAATAATAAACAGTTCTGTTGGATTCGGAAACGGTTTATTATCTGCAAATATTTTCGGATCAACATGACCGTGCGGACTAACTATCGGTAAGTCTTTAACACCATCGTAAATTTCTCTTGCAAGTTTTCTGACGACCGGATCGGAATTAAAAAACCTGTCTTCATGTAAATTATATTTACTCACAACTTATCCAAAAATTTATTTCATTAATATAAACATGCTATCGAATATTCTTTCAATTGACTTCAGCAATTTTAATTGTTTCCAGCTTCGGAGCTAATAAATTGAAAATCACAAAAGCCACAAGGTAAAGAGAACCACAAACGACGAATAACCATAGATAGTGTCCCGTTAATTGTAAGATGAATCCCGCTATTGTTGCAATAAACATCCCTCCGACAGCTCCTGCCATCCCTCCAAAACCGACGACCGATGCAACAGCTTTACGAGGGAAAACATCCGAAACTGTTGTAAACAAATTAGCAGACCATCCTTGATGTGCTGC
>CAZRIQ010000364.1:0-3117 GCA_964600175.1 uncultured Melioribacter sp.
TGTGTTTTGCTTCAATCAAATTCACTTCCAATACTTTTGATAGAACCGAAGGAATATTCTTGTCTTTTTTCCAGTTGTCGTACTTTGCCCAGCCGTTAAAAGTAAATTTAACTGCGGCAGTTTTCTTTCCTCTTTTCAAGAACGCAGGGGAAGTATCGCGCATCCAGCCGCGGTCTGTTTTTGTGTAAATGAATTCTATGTTGTCGGTACCTACATGTGCGCGTTCCAGGTAATTTTGGATTTTAGTTCTTTCGGTATGTGATTGAACGATTATTCTTACAAGCTCACCGGGAATAATGTTTTTAATAATGTCGCTATAAACCCACGGGATGTGCGTGAATTTTCCGGGCCAATCTTCTTTTTGATGCGGCCAACAAATGATCGTTGACTTATGCGGTTCCCACTCGGCAGGAAGTCTGTATGTTGTGTCTTTACTCATTTATTTTTCCATTAAATTGCTGAGTTTCAGACATTAAAAATTGTTTTTCTCCGTGTATCTCCGTGCCTTCTTTGTGGTTCTTCGTGTAACTATTAGTTCCATTCTTTTTATTCCACGAAGGAACACGGAGGAGGCGCAGAGTTCCACAGAGTATAAAACATATTTTATTTATCTAAAAATCTTTGTGTGATTCCGTCGTAGGCATCGATTCTTCTATCGCGCAGGAACGGCCAGTTTCTTCTTATCGTTTCGAGGTGGTGTAAATCGACTTCCGCCAGCAGAATTTCTTCTTTGTCCTCCGATGCCTGTGCAACGAACACTCCCTGCGGATCGCAGATGAACGACGAACCCCAAAATATTATTCCGTCCTGTTCTAGAACTGTTTTTTCAAACCCGGTCCTGTTCACCGATGCAACATAAACTCCGTTTGCAATTGCATGCGATCTCTGAATTGTAACCCATGATTCTTTTTGAGCCGTACCATATTTTTCTTTCTCTTTAGGGTGCCAACCGATTGCAGTAGGGTAGAATAAAACTTCCGCACCTTGGAGTGCTGTCATACGCGCACCTTCCGGGTACCACTGGTCCCAGCAGATTAACGTTCCAATATTGCCAAACTTTGTCTTAAATGATTTAAACCCGAGATCACCGGGAGTGAAATAATATTTTTCATAGTAAGCCGGGTCGTCCGGTATGTGCATCTTTCTGTAAGTGCCGAGAATCTCTCCTCCGGCATCGATTATTACAGCGCTGTTGTGGTAAACGCCCGCAGCACGTTTTTCGAATACCGGGACGATTATGGAAACGTTTAATTCCTTCGCCGCTTTTTGAAATGCATCCGTAGACGGACCGGGGATTGACTCGGCAAGGTCGAATGATTTGAAATCTTCCTTTTGGCAAAAATACTGTGAACGGTAAAGTTCCGGCAGACAAATTACCTGCGCGCCTTCCTTTGCCGCTTTTTTCGTCCATGAAACAGCTTTTTTCAAATTGTCGTTTACATCTGCAGAAAACGCAAGCTGGAGTAAGCCGATTGTATATTTTCTATTGTCAGATTTAGTCATTCTCAAAATCCGTTTCTATTTATTGTGCGTAATATAAAAAAATTATAAAGCACAAAAACGTTTAATTAAGTCGGACTATTCGAATAACATGTTTACCATTTCAACAAAAGCAGTTGTAATTAAGAAGACTATCTGATAACTTTAACAATGTCTTCCATCCTTACAACCTTTTACTCTGACGATTCCTTCACAAATTAGGAGTTGAGGTTATGAAAAAGCATTTGGAAATCATTATTCTCATCGTAATTATTGCTTGCTCCAGCGATACTAAGAAATCCATGAAAGATCCGGCAGCCGGCAGCACAAATGAAAGCATATCTAAAGTTACTCCGGAAAGTCACAGCGACAGAACGTTCGCCCTATCGGATTTGGACAAAGCAATAAGGGGTGAAAAAAGATATGATCTGGAAACTATCACCGGGTATCATGAAAACCCTATTGATCCGAAAATGCTTGATAAATTGTTGTATGAATATAAAGTGCTGGACGCATCGAGAAGAAGCGTGTCGGTTAAAGGAGAAGAGACCACGTTCACCGCAGAATACTATTATTATAATCTTCATGAATTTGAAAAATTTTATGTGCTTACGCTGCTTGAAAAAATTCCCGATGGTCCGGAGTATGCAATTTACGGTATGACTATTCATAAAGAGAATAATAAAATTCTCGATTCAAGGATGCTGATGAATATTTGGACGGATCAGTACATGGCCGATCTGCAGATGAATTTCGATAAAAAAAATCATTTCAGTATTGAATTGACCGAGAAGAATGTTATCGAAACGGAGCCTGTGGATTCCCTAATGCATTTCCATAAAGTGTATTCATATAAAATTTCCGGCGCAGGGATATTTCAAAAAATAATGACGGACAGTGTAATGTTTACAACTGCTCTTTTGGATTATGAAAAGGGTTTGGTTGATGCACAAGGAAAAAGGGAAAACGTACTTTATGTTATACTTCCGAGTTTTGAATTAAGAATGCCTAATTTTTTTGAAGGCGATTATCCGCCCGATCAACCGTTCGAAGGATTAATTGCCGACCACTCATACGATTTCGACGATATAACTCTTGATTACTCTTTAGGCGGCATTTACGGAATGTCGGGAGAAATATTTAATAACGATATTGAAATTATTCCGACTAATAGTGATTTCCAAATTACCGGGATAGAAATAATGTATTCGACCACACTTCTTTTTAACGAGGAAGGCATGGGAGGTGTTTATACAATTGAAGGTATAGATGAGTATGAGTCCGGCTGGGTACCCGTTAAAAAAGTAGACAAGAATATTTACCACACACCGTCGCAAATAGAAATGAAAAAAAATAGAGGTGAAATTCCCCCGGAGGATTTTAAAACAGCCGACGATTATGTTGCAGATCAGGATGTTAATACAGATTACTCCGAGTACGTAATATATGCCGGACTTAGAATTGAATGGACGGAGGGAGGAAAAAGCCGGGTTATGATGATGAATTTTGATATTGAGTATGGAGATTGAGATTTATTAAGATGCTGAATGCATATACGTCCGACTTTAGTCGAGATCTCGTCCTGACATTTCCAATGTCGGGACGGACTGTCGCCTTGAGTCCACAATGATGGCGTTG
>CAZRIQ010000365.1:0-3112 GCA_964600175.1 uncultured Melioribacter sp.
CAGCTCGCGGACATGAAACCGGGGGATTCCGGCGAAAAAACTTTCAAGATCAAAAAACACGAAACGCTTATTCTTCTTTCGCTCATTTTTCTCCTTGGGCTGATTTTACGGCTCTACAAGTTGAATTTTCACAGCTTTTGGCTCGATGAATATTACAATATTCACCTGGCCCACCAGCGACCCCTTTTGGGCAATTTCCAATTGCTCGCACCGGCATATATTGTCTTTTTAAGAATTTGGTTCCTGTGCTTTCCGGCGACCGAAACATGGGCAAGACTTCCCAGCGCTCTCATCGGGTCTTTTTCCATTATTGCCTTCTCATGTGAAAATGTTTTAAAACCATACTCACCATGGTAACTGCCAATTCCGCTTGCACCGACTCCTCCAAACGACAAACTTCTATTTGTAAAGTACATAACAGTATCATTAAGTGAGCCCCCACCGGATGAAAATTCATTGAATAAAGAATCTGTTACAGCCGACTTTTTTCCGAACACATAAAATGAGAGCGGTTTTTCATACATCCTTATTTTCTCGTTCACATCTTCCAAATTATCAAAACGGATGACAGGCAGCAGGGGTCCGAAGATTTCTTCCTTCATGATCTCGTCGTCAAAAGTCACGTTGTGTAAAATAGTTGGACTGATAAATCTTTCTTCTTTATTTGTTATCCCGCCGTAAAATATTTTTTTCGGATCGATGAGTTTTTCCAAGGATTCAAAATGTTCATCATCTACAATAGCCGTGTAATCTTCACCAATAGTTGTTTTGCTGAAGTGTTTTTCCAATAACCGTTTTATTTCGTTCAGGAGTTTTTGTTCTATTGAGGAATGAATGAGAAGGTAATCCGGGGCGATGCATGTTTGACCCGCGTTCATAAACTTTCCCCATGCAATTCGTTTTGCAGTTACCTTTATGTTGCAATCGGGAAGTATAATTGCCGGATTTTTTCCGCCAAGTTCAAGTGTAACTGGGGTCAAATGTTTAGCCGCCGCTTCATACACAATTTTCCCAATTTTTGTCCCCCCGGTGAAAAATATTTTATCAAAACGTTGTTGAAGAATTTCGCTCGCAACTTCTGCCCCGCCTTCTACGACATGAATATACTCGGCTGGAAAATGATTATTGATAATTTTTGCCATTATATGTGAAGCGTTTGGAGTATGTTCACTTGGTTTTACGATTGCAGTGTTTCCTGCTGCTATAGCAGAAACCAAGGGCAGCAGTGTTAGTTGATACGGATAATTCCATGTACCGGCAATATATGTTACTCCGTACGGTTCAGGCATTAAATAGCTTCGCTCCGGAAAATTGAGAAGGTTTTTCCTCATCCGTTTTTTTTGGCTCCATTTGGGTAGATTGCGAATTGCATGTGTGATTTCTCCATATACAAACAGCAGCTCAGTTGCAATTGTGTTGTAACGTGACTTTTTAAAGTCAGTGTAGATAGCATCGAAAAGAGCGTTTTCGTTTTCCTGTATAACAGCTTTTAAAAGCCGTAACTGTTTGATACGGAATTTAATATCCTTCGTTGCGTTCGTCTTGAAATATTCTCTTTGTCTCGAAACGAGTTCTGGTATGTTTATTTGTTCATTCATAGTTCATAATAAGATTAAAAAAATCATTATCACCGTTTTGTAAATTTAACTTAAAAGCCTGGTTAATTTTAAATAGAGAAAAATGAAAGCCAAGAGAAATTAGTCAATCGCTTTCTGATGTTCAATAAATATAAAACGCGATAGTCAATATTATTACTTGTCACCACCCGCCATAAGTAAAATTCCTGAAGGACAAGAATGAGATTAATATTCCTTATATTTGCCTTTGCTTTTAATAATTAAACTAATAAAATCGTGACGGCAAAGACCTTCATTAATAATATAGCTAACGGGAAATCGGATGTAATTCAATGGTTGTTAAACCTTTTAGATAAACTGAAGATAGACTATTGCGTTATTGGTGGACTCGCTGTCAATGCTTACGTAGAACCGGTAGTAAGTTTGGATTTGGATGTTGTAGTTACCGTGGATGAAATAGAGAAATTACTTGCTGAAGCCGGAAAATCTTTCACAATAGAGAAGTTTCCACATAGCATTAATCTGAAAAGCGATTCTTCAGATTTACGCATTCAACTGCAGACGGATAAACGTTACCAGGAATTTATAGCGAGAGGCATGGTCAAAGATGTGATGGGCTATAAAATGAAGGTAGCTTCGGTAGAGGATATCTTTCTTGGCAAGACATGGGCTTATGCCGATTCGCAAAGAAGAATGAGTAAACGTCAAAAAGATTTGGCGGATCTGTATCGTCTGATAGAAGCATATCCAAATTTGAAGGAATTAGTTACTGAAGAGATGAAAAAATTGTTTCAATAAACCGAATTTAGAATTCGTTTAAGAACACTTCACAAATTAATTACTTAATAACCGTCTTTATCAGCTTTTGCTTTTTAACAGACACCCTGGAAAAAGAAACTGCTCTTTGAATTTTATTTTTCACTTCATCAATTGAAGTTTTCTTGTCGGTAAATATTCTAGCTATTACTTCTCCTTTTTTTAACTTATCCCCAATTTTCGGATAAAAAATAATTCCTGCCTTCGGATCGATTTTGTCTGTCTTTATGAATCGCCCCGCGCCAAGTTCAACCGAAGCCGCACCGAGTTCGTAATTATTAATTTCGGATAAATAGCCGCTGTGTTCTGCAGTAATTACTTCTTTGTATTTTGATTTTGGATATTTGTATGGATTCTTTAAAACCGAAATGTCACCGCCTTGTAGTTTTACCATTTGGAGAAATTGGCCGAACGCTTTTCCATTATTAATTAACTCTTGGGAAATTTTAATTCCTTCTTTGATGGAACTGGCTTTCCCTCCGAGATAAATCATAGCACCGGAAAGATTAAGTGTTACTTCTAGAAGATCGTCAACTTTTTCTCCTTGCAGCACTTTTATGGATTCGAGAACTTCGAGCCAGTTGCCGATATAATTTCCCAACGGCTGATTCATATCTGTGATGAACGCAATAACTTTTTTGTTGAATGATACAGCCGTGTTAATTAATGAGTCTGCAAGTTTTTTTGCATCGGAAATTTTTTTCATGAATGCACCGGAA
>CAZRIQ010000366.1:0-3110 GCA_964600175.1 uncultured Melioribacter sp.
GTATTCTCCAAACGGATGTGAATTAATGCTGATGGAGCCTGCCGGAACAATTAATACCGGCGATGCCGGAGGTGAAATGACAAAGCCGGAGTTGGAATGGATCTAAATAATCAGTCGGAAGTTAAAATTAGAGAAGCTGTTGAAACAGATGCCGTAATAATAGCTGATCTTGCAAATCAGTTGGGATATCCTTCGGAATACCAAAATGTAATACATCGAATAAAGGAAATAGCTTTGTCGAATGACCATGAAGCTTTTGTTGCGGAAATCGATGGAAAAGTTGTTGGATGGATACACATATTCGACAATTTGAGGTTAGAATCCGATCGGTTTTCCGAAATCGGCGGATTGGTTGTCGATTCAAGCCTTCGTGGAAAAAAGATAGGAAATAAACTTGTAACTCATGCTGTTGAATGGGCAAAGTCAAAAGGGTTTTCAAAAGTTAGGGTACGGTGCAAAATATCCCGGAAAGAAGCTCATCAATTTTATTTAAAAGAGGGATTTATTGAATTGAAAGAGCAGAAGGTATTTGAGAGAAAAGTTTGATAATTACAACACACCCCTTCATTCTTAGAAAGAATTTAGGGGCGTGTTCAAATGCTTTCTCATTTTATATTACATCGTTACATTTCCATCACCGTCTATGTATTTTACATCGTAATCCAGTTCTTTAATGCCGGCTTCTATTTTTTCCTTATCACCAACCACAACCCAAATTAAATTATTTGGCTTTACAACTCTCTTTGCTGTATTGATGATGTCGTCTGTAGATAGACTTTTGATTTTACCGGCGTAGGTATCATAATAGTTATCGGCAAGATTGTACGAAACCATATTAATTAAAGAGTTAGCAACCCGACCGTTTGTTTCCCAGCTGCCCGGCAGTGAAAGTGAATTTTGTTCTTTAACTTGAGTTACTTCCGCATCAGTTGCGGGTTTATCACCGACATATCCGTCAATCTCTTTGATCATTTCTTGGATCGATTCTTTGGTTTTATCGGTCTGGACAATACCGTAGAATAAATATGGCCGCTGACCGCGTGCACTCGGTATCGTACTTCCCGATCCATACGACCAATGTTTATCTTCACGCAAATTCATATTAATTCTCGATGTGAACATTCCGCCGAGAATATCGTTCATCAATTCGATTGCTACGTTGTCTTTATCGCCGTACGGAGGTGCGGGCTCTGCCCCGAAAATTATTGAAGATTGTGAACCCGGACGATCAAGTATATAGATAACATGTTCATTTTTCATTGCGACTTCTTTAATATCTTTCTTCGGGAAATCGCCTGCTTTCCAATTTGTAAACAATTTTTCGAGCTTCGGTTTAATTTCGTTCAGTGTTACATCGCCAATAATGACAAGTGTTGCGTTATTTGGTTTGAACCAAGTCTGGTGGAATTTAACCATGTCGTTGCGGATTAACTTCGTAATCGTAGACTCGAAACCTGAACCGGTAAATGGAGCTCCGTAAGGATGATCTTTGCCGTAAATCAAACCTGGCACAACCCTAAGACCCATACTAATCGGCTGAACTTTTTCTCTTTGGATTCTTACAACTCCTTCTTTAATCAGTCTGTCTAATTCCTTTTGAGGAAATGAAGGATGAAGAATCACATCTGCAAACAAGTTCAATGATTTGTCGAGATTTGCTTTTAACGCTGATAGACTGATAAAAGAATTATCAAGGTTGGAACCTGTATTCAAAGTTGCCCCGAGCATCTGAAGTTCATCGCTCAGTTGAAGAGCATCTTTCGTTGCTGTCCCTTCGTCGAGCATATTCATTGCCATGTTGGCGGTGCCCGGTGCTGAAAATTCATCCGAAGCGTAACCCGCGTCTATCATCATTATAAAATTTGCAACCGGAATCGTCTTTCTTTCGGCTAGAATAATTTTCATTCCGTTTGAGAGTTCTGCTCTTTGTAGTTTGGGAAATTTTGCTTCAGGCGGTGTTCCTGTTTCCGGCAGTTTCGAACGATCGACATCGCTCGTTGTCGTTGAATATTGGGGGAAGGGCATAATATCCAAAATGTAAACACCGTCGGTCAGCCACTTGCTGCCGGCATTCATGATATCATTCACGGTCGTTGCGGCGATGTATTTGTTGTAGGTTTTGTAATAATCCGGCGTACCTCCGAAAGCCATGCTTTGTGCAAGAATATCTGATTTACCTCCGAATCCGCCTATTCTTTCGATTCCCCTCACAAAGCGCGCAAAATATTGTGTCTTCATCTTTGTCAATTCTTTTTCCGTCGGTCCTTCCTTAATAACCTTTGCAAGTTCCTCGTCGATCTCTTTTTCTACCTTTGAAACTTCAACACCGGGTTTTACATCTGCAGTAATAAAAAACTGGCTGCCGATCTCACCCGGAGAATAATAAGCTGCGACACTCGTGGCTATTTGTTCGTCATAAACAAGTCGCTTATACAGCCTTGAACTTTTTCCTGAAGAAAGAATGTCGCTCAAGAGATCAAGATGGGCAAGCTCTTTGCTGCCCCATTCGGGAATATTCCAAACCATATAAATTCTTGCCTGCGGAACACGATCCTGTGCTACTTCTCTGATTGTTCCAGTCCTTTTTGCAACATAGGTTTGGAATTTTGCAACGGGCGGACCCGAAGGAATATCGCCGAAATACTTTTCGACTTTTTCTTTTACTTCGTCTGCTTTGATATCACCTGCAATACAAATTACAGCATTTGCAGCTCCATAATAGCTTTTGAACCATTCGTGAACATCGTCGAGCGAAGCGGCATTCAAATCATCCATTGACCCGATTACCGTCCAGGAATAAGGATGTCCTTTAGGGTAAGTTGCATTAGTAACCAGTTCTTCGGAAATGGCATATGGCTGATTTTCACCCTGACGTTTTTCGTTTTGTACTACGCCACGCTGTTCATCAAGTTTTCCTTGATCGATTGCACCTGCAAGGTGTCCCATTCTATCGGACTCCATCCATAGCGTCAGATCGAGAGCAGAAGTAGGTACCGTTTCGAAATAATTTGTACGGTCGTTGTTTGTCGTACCGTTCAAATCAGTCGAACCGATTTTTTCCATCACCTTGAAGTAATCGTCGTTGTAATTTTCGCTGCCGTTGAACATCA
>CAZRIQ010000367.1:0-3089 GCA_964600175.1 uncultured Melioribacter sp.
ATAAGTTGCAGGAACGTGTTGAAAAACAACTAAAAGAAATTCAAGATAACAACTCAAAGAAGTTGGAAGAGATGCGTCAGACTGTGGATGAAAAACTTCATGCTACTTTGGAGAAACGACTAGGGGATTCGTTCAAACTAGTAAGCGAACGTTTGGAAGTAGTACACAAAGGTTTGGGAGAAATGCAGAACCTGGCAACAGGTGTCGGGGATCTTAAACGTGTTTTGACAAACGTTAAAACAAGAGGAACGTGGGGCGAGGTTCAACTCGGTAGTTTAATTGAACAAGTATTAACGCAGGATCAATATTCAAAGAATGTTGTTACGAAAAAAGGCAGTAATGCAGTTGTCGAATACGCTATCAAAATGCCCGGCAAAAATGAAGATGCAGAAGACGTAGTTTGGATACCGATTGATGCAAAATTTCCTTTGGAAGACTATCAAAGGTTAGCCGAAGCGCAAGATGCGGCAAACCCGGAATTGGTTGAATCTGCTGCTAAAGCTCTCGAGCAAAGAATAAAAATCGAAGCCAAAAGAATTTCTGAAAAATATATTGATCCACCCCACACAACCGACTTCGCAATAATGTTTCTACCAATCGAGGGATTGTATGCTGAAATCTTGAGGCGACCCGGTTTATTCGATTCTATACAACGCGAACATCGTGTAACAATGACGGGACCGACAAATTTGTTGGCAGTTTTAAACAGTCTTCAGCTCGGTTTCAGAACATTGGCAATTGAAAAAAGATCGAGCGAAGTGTGGAAACTGTTGGGCGTCGTTAAAACCGAATTTGGAAAATTTGGAGATATATTGGAAAAAACTCAAAAGAAGTTATCCGAAGCTAGTAATTCAATCGGGGATGCCAGCAGAAAAACAAGAACTATAGAACGAAAATTAAGAGATGTTCAGGAACTTCCTCCCGGCGTACAAACCAATCTGCTTGATGATTCTGAAGAATCTTAACCCACACATATCTCGGCAAGTTTTGAAAGATTCTGCGATTCTCCTATTGCTATTAACTTATCACCGTTTTCAAAAACAGTTGTCGATTTCGGGTTATATATAAATTGCCCGTCTTGCTTTATCACTGAAACAATAATAATGTTCAAATCTTTTCTTACCGGGCTATCGGCTAAACTATGCCCGATCAAAGTCGATTTCTCTTCAACTTTTATTTCTTCAAGATTAATATCTACATTCCTGGTACGTGCCACACTTTCGATAAAATCTATTACGCTCGGACGCATCAACAATTGAAACATCCTGTTGCCTCCCAATTCATAAGGAAGAACTACCCTGTCGGCTCCGGCTTTCTTTAATTTTGATTCGGTACCCTCATCTATTCCACGGGCAACAATAAACAATTTGGGATTTAATTCCCTTGCCGATAACGTAGCAAACACATTTTCGGCATCGGTTCGAACAACCGCAACAAGACCTTTTGCCTGCTTGATACCGGCTTCTAAAAGAACTTCGTCGCTCGTTGCATCGCCGTTGATATACAACAAATTCTTTTCGATCATTATTTCTATTTTCTTCGGATCGTTCTCAACAACAACAAACGGCACCTTGTTTTCGAAAAGCCCGTCGCAAATTGTTCTTCCCATTCTTCCGTATCCACAGACTATATAATGATCTTTTAATTCATGAGTTTTCTTGCTCATTCTCCTTCTCCTAAAAACTTGGTTTTCAACTACGTATTGAATTGCCCTGCCTCCGGTATATGCAATCGCCGAAACACCTGCAATAATTAAGAACACCGTAAATATTTGTCCGCCGTGCGATAACGGATAGACTTCCTTAAACCCGGTTGTAGAAACAGTAATGACAGTCATATAAAAAGAATCGATGAGCGGCCATCCTTCTATCAACGAATAACCCACGGTACCGACCACAACTGCTAACACAAGTGTCAGCAGACTGTATTTCACATGTTTCAAAGCGTCTGAGCCCATCGGCAAAAGTTTTTTTATCCAACAGGTAATTTGCATGTTCATTCTTTAGAAATCAATCGCCCGGCAAATAAAATATTCTACCGATAATTAGCGGCTATTCGCCGATTTATAATTACACGAAAATCCCTTTTAAACTATTTTTAGGTAGAAAATTTAGAAAAGGAGATAAAATGCGAGATTCAAGATATCAAGGGAGAATAATTGGAGGACTGCTCTTAATTGCATTCGGCTTGCTGTTTATGCTGAACAATTTTGACATCCTCGATTTTGTTCTTCCTGATTTCGTATTTACCTGGCAATTCTTTTTTATCGGCTTTGGACTGATTTTATTTTTCGCAGCTAGGAACAAAGTCGCCGGACTAATTTTTATCTGTATCGGTCTGTTTAATCTTTACCCGGAACTCTGGCCGTTAATATTTGTATTGATCGGCGCTTATATAATCATAAAGAGAAGAAATGATCACTACCTATACAAAAGGCATTATGCAGGTTTCGGCAAAGGGGAAGACTACGAAAATTATATTGATGATGTTTCCGTCTTCGGCGGCGGGACTAAAGTTCACAACATCAGCAACTTTAAAGGCGGACAGGTAACATCGATATTCGGCGGTTCGGAAATTAACCTCCAAAACTGCAGCTTAGCCGACGGCGACAATCTACTCGAAATCAGTTCTATTTTCGGGGGCTCTTCCCTTATTGTACCGAAGAACTGGGATATTTCAATCGACGTCGTACCGATATTTGGTGGATTTGGTGACAAACGAATCAGAGACCCGAACATTGAATACCTACCGGGGAAAAGATTGATCATCAAAGGTTCCGTTATTTTCGGCGGCGGAGAATTAAAAAATTATAAATAACCGGAGGTTTTATGCCACATAGAAACGGAAGGATTTGGATCGGTATTGTTTTTGTCATATTCGGCGCGTTTCTTTTTATAGATAACCTTCACATTTTTGATATTACCCTGCGGCATATTTTCTTTTCATTTCCAATGTTCCTGGTTATCATAGGTATAATCATCCTCGCAAATTCAAGGAACAGACTTGCCGGATATATTATTCTGGCGATCGGTATACTGTGGCTGCTCCCGCGTATAATGCCGTTCCAATTTAGATTATATTTCTCAGAT